>JAYUFI010000104.1:0-7324 GCA_043738805.1 Planctomycetaceae bacterium
GGTCACCGGCGTTGTTGGCTCGAGCGCTCAACAATCTCGGAGCAGTGGAACGAGGCGTTGGTGAGTTTGCGTTGGCGATGGAGTCGTTCGATGAGGCGCTGCAACTTCGTGAAAAGCACTTGGCCAAAGACGACCCGGAGTTGGCGACCTCTTACAACAACCTCGCCAGTGTTTGTCTCGTGCAGGGGCAGTTCAAGCGGGCCATTCAGTTGTATCAAGAAGTCTTGGAGCGTTGTCGCGAACGAGGTCCACGAGCCAACGAGCTGCAAAGTGTGACGCTGCTCAATCTAGCGATGGCCTACAAATCACAAGGACAGTTCGAGCGTGCGGCGGAACTGTGTCAGCAATCGTTGACGCTGTTGGAAGAATCGGCGGGCCGCGAGACGATGGCGTCGGTCGGCCATTACAACGCGCTGGCAACGATGGCTCGCGGACAAGGGGACTATGCCGAGTCGTATCGCTGGGCTTTGAAATCGTTGTCCGTTTGTGAAACGCATCAGCAAGCGGATCATCTCGTCGCCGCGTCGGCGCATACGCAAATCGGCATCGTCGCCTGCTTGGGAAAGGCGTATGAAACGGCCGAGTCGCACTGGCAACAGGCACTCCGCATTCAACGCGACAATCAACAGACCGCCTCGGTCGCGTTCACGCTCAACATGCTGGGGTTGCTGGCCTATCAGCAAGATCGCATCGCGGAAGCCAAGCAGTTCTTTGAGGATGCTCGGCAACTTCACGATGAGGCCGAGGTCTCTCCCCAAGACCAGTACAACACGCTCTGTAATTTGGCCGCCGTTTATCGAAAAGAGGGACGCACGGAAGAAGCGCTCGCCGCGCTGCGTCAGGCAATCGAGATTCCCGAAGCGTTCCGCTCCGAAACGTTTGGCGAAGCGGAACAAGGCCGTGCAAAATTCCTCGCGCAATTCGCATCGGCGTTTGACATGCAGGTGCAATGGCTGCTCGAAGACAAGAATTTTGACGCGGCGTTCGTCGCTGCCGAACAAAGCCGCAATCGAACCTTCTTGGATCAACTGAACTTGGCGGGCGTTGATCTGCGTCAGACGTTGCCCGAAGACGCGGCCAAACGGCTGTTGCCGCGCGAGCAAGAATTGCGGCTGCAACTTCAACGTCTGCGGATTCAAGCCAAGCTGCTACCGAAACACTCGAACCAATCGCCCGAATGGCAAAGCCTCACGCGCGAACTCCATCAGGCTCAAGCGACATACGCGCAAGTTTGGAACGAGATGCGTGACTCCAGTCAGCTCTATGCCAAGTTGCTCACGCAGGAGCGAACCGTTTGGACGCTCGACCAAATTCGCCGTGAGGTCATCGCTCCCGACACGTTGGTTCTGTTCTATCACTTGGGATCACAGCAAAGCACCGTGCTGGTCATCGGCGATCAAACTCAGCCGGTTGTCGCTGTGCCGTTGGAAGTGACGTCGAATCAAGCGACGCTACTTCCCGATCTGCCGCGACTCAGTCATGCCGCTCAGGAACTCGCTCAACGTGGCATCGGCGGGACGGTGGAAACTGACAAGGGCGAAAAGATCGTAGCGGACAAAGAACAAACGGAAGTCACCGCAGGGCCGCTGACTCGACGTAAGGGAGCGGACATTGTCGCGTGGTATCGCCAAGTCCTGCGTCATAAACAGTTCGATCCAACGCGCGGCATCGGCGGCACCGTCGAGACGACGAAAGGAACCACTGTCTCCACAACATCGTTGGTCGCTGTGGCCGACATTTTGTTTCCGGAACAGCTTCGCAAACTCATTCGCGAACGACGTCCGCAAAAGTTGGTCATCATTCCCGACGGTGCTTTGCATAACCTTCCGTTTGAAGCCTTGTTGATTCGCGCGGGTGACACGAATGGCGGTGACTCGCCGCGATTTGTGCTCGATGAGTTTCCGCCGATCGCTTATGCCCCGTCGGCCAATATCTTGGTCAATCTGATTCGTCGTCCAACGACATCTCCGGAGAGCCGACGTCGATTGTTGACGCTAGGGAACCCGCAATACCGGAAGCGGGCCGATGTCGCCAAGGCTGCTGATCCGTCAGCGGATTCAGCGATCAGCTCATCGGCAGAGACAGCGGTGGCCGCAGCGGATCGCGGTGAGGAACTCACGCGCGACGTGATGTATGGCTTGCGAGGTTCGTTGCCACCGTTGCCCGGCACAGCGCGCGAGTGTGCTCGGTTGGCCGAATGTTTTGAGCGCCGTCGCATGACGGTCAAATCGTTGTTGGCCGCCCACGCAACGGAAGCACAATTCGTCGAGAGCGTCCGCGGTTGCGGCCTCGTCCACTTGGCCGCTCATGGACTCGTGGATGAGCGATACGGCAACCTCTTCGGAGCGATCGCGCTCACACCACCGACGGACGCGACGTTGAGCGAAGGCAACGACGGATTCCTGTCGTACAACGAAATCCTGCAACTGCCGCTCGCCGATTGTGAACTGGCCGTGTTGAGCGCCTGTCAAACCAACGTCGGTCCCGATCGCCCGTTAGAAGCGGGATCAACCTTGGCTCAAGCCTTCTTGGCGGCAGGCGCTCGTCGAGTCATCGCTAGTCACTGGAAAGTCTCCGATGATTCGACCGCCGATCTCGTGGCGGGCTGCTTTGAACTCATTGCCGATGATCTGGCAAAGTCCGATCGTTTTGATGTGACTTCTTCGCTGCACGAAGCGAAGTTGAAAGTCCGCCACGATTCACGCTGGCAGGCCCCGTTCTACTGGGCTTCCTTTGTGTTGCTGGGACCAAGTCATTGAAACTTTCAAATGCCGGACATTGCCCAGTGACTATTTCGCTGACCACAAAACACCAGCAGCATTTCTTTGCAATGAGGAGTATCTGGAGCGGACGAATCTGACGAGTGGTTGAACAACTTGAGCTTGCGGGAGAGAACGGGTCTCGATGGCCGGTCGGTTGGGTGTGGAGCCCCGGCCTACGCTTCGCCACGCTGCTACGAGCCGAAGGCCCCAGCCTGCCAGCCCTGATCAAAGCGGTGGACTCGGCCAACGTCACCGTCACCGTCACCGTCGCCACTCGCGTCGGTCGCGGCGAAAACCCGGAAGAGAAAACGCTCCCCGTCGCCAAGGACGCTCGCATCGTGCTCGACGGCAACGAGAGCAAGCTCGCGGACATCAAAGTCTTCGACAACGGCCCGTTCGCGATGCTGCGACTCTCGCTGGATCAGAAGTCGGTGCAAAGCATTCAAACCGGACCGGGCCGATAACGTGAAGATCACTTCGCAGGTCGCCGAATACGAGTCCGACGTTCGTCGGCGATGGCGAGGCAGCCGGCCAATGTGGGCAGCGGGACTTCACTGAGCACACGAGTCAGCACGGCCAACGCCGCGTCACGGCTCTGGCTGGTGGGTCGCAGCAAAAGAATGCCCGGATGACTGCCGGGGACGAAGTGCCGCACATCGGAGAAGTCCAGATCGAGCGTGATGAAGAAGCGGCCTTCGCGACAGACGACCGGCCATAAATCAGCGTCCGCCGTGCCGGAGAGTCCTTCATCCGTCACACGATCCACTTCGTAGCCCGCTCCGCGCAGGAAGGACGCATGACTTTGGCCCAGGTTCTCGTCGAGCTTGATACGAAACGCCGTCATCGCAGCGGGACCAATTCTTCTTCGCGAGTCAGTGTTGCCGCATAGGCGATCGCCGCCCGAATGTCATCGAGCGCCAGCGGCGGATACTCGGCGACAATCTCGTCGGGCGACAATCCTTCGGCGAGATTGTCCAAGATCACCGACACCATGATCCGAGTGCCTCGTACGCACGGCTTGCCGTGACAAACCTGCGGATCGCTGGCGATGCGCTGTTCCCAATTCGACATGTTTATGGTCCCACCTCAGCGATTTCAGGAGAGCCGAAAACGCAGAGTTTATTGCTTCCGTCTGGAATGACGTAGGTCGCGGAGAGTTCCTTTGCCTTCGAAATCTCGTCTATCCATCGACTTCGATTTCGACGCTGAATGTTCCTCGTACATCCTTGGAGGTCATTTTCAAAATAGACCCATTCGAGTTCAAGATTCTCAACGACTCGACAAACGACGTCTTCGAACTCCTTACGTCGTTCTGGCCTGCAAAACTCAATATCTGCAATCACACATTCATGGCCTTCTCGAAGTGATTCAATCAAAGCTCGATAGTGTCGGCTGTAGGCGAAGTTCCTTGAATGTCCGATCGAATCTGCCATGAAATCTTCGACAGAGATGCCACTGCAGAACATTCTGCGGTGCCGTAATTCAAACGACTTACCGGAACCGGGAAGTCCAACGATCACAACCAACTTTGGACTCCTTTTGTCGCTATCCTCCAACTCCAAAATGCGATCGAGGATTCGCCGACGTTCTCGCGGCGAGAGCTTCGGCAACTCGGCCATGATTTCGGTGGCACTCATGGTTTGGTCCTTGGGGAACAGAATTGGAACACTAATTTCCGCTAATCGGCGCTAATCAGGATCAGCGAAGATTAGCGGAGATGAGTGTTCCACAAAATGTCTTTTGGCGGCTCACGGCTCATTCGGCCGTCCAATCCTCGATTCGCAAATCGTCGATCATGGAGAAGTCTCGCACATTGGATGTCACGAGCGTTGCGTCGTGAGCCATTGTGATCGCGGCGATGCGAAGGTCCATGAGGCCGAGGCGTCGATAACGACGGCGGAGGTCAGCCGCAATGGAGGCGGCGGACTCGGTGAAACTCAGAGTCCGAACTCGCTTCCACGAAGCCAAATGACGTTCGAGCTGTTCGTAGGCATAGATTTGCTCGGAGATTGTTCTGGCTTGAGAGATATAGCTCATCCAGCCGCGCATCTGTTCTTCGAACGAAATGATCGTCGCGAACAATGAATCTGGGGCGGCTTGTTCGAGTCGCAGGATCAAGCGGTCAGATCGGCCGGATTCGTGTTGGTCAATCAGCGAGAGCACGTCAGTGTCGAGTACGAACACGACCGGTTCCTTTTGAAGGCGTCTTCGACAGTGTCTTCCGCTTAGGCTCGGAACGCTGGCTCTCACGGAATGCTCGACCCAGCTTCATCGCTTTCGCGTACTTCGGGTCGCCGGCGAACTGTCCGAGATTCTGTTTCCACCACGGAAGCGTTTGACCTTCAACCTGTTCCTTGAGCGAGGCCAATTCGCGCTCAAGAGTCGTGACTCGCGTTTCCAATTTTGTACTCATGAAACTCGTCCTTTCATCGGTCTCCGTAATTGGAGTCGCCCCAAGGCGAATCAGCAAAGATTAGCGTCAATCAGCGTTCGGCCAAATGCCATTCTTTTTTCAACTCAATCTGCCACCGCCTCATTCAAACGGGTCTCGTAAATTTTTGTGGCTTCGTCGTAGGCGGCTTTGGCGGTGGCTCGTTCGGGTTCGCGAATTTGGTTTTGCTTGGCGTTCCAGCAGACTTCGACGGCTTGTTTGCACCAGTCGATGCTCTTCTTGCTGGCTCGGACCGGTTGGCCGCCGACTTCGACCCAGATCGGGTTCGTGTGGACGCTCGGCAGGATGCGCACGGCGACCCAACTGGATTGCTTGATTGGGATGTCGAAGCTCAGCGGTTGAGTCTTGCCGTCGGCGGTGATGTTCTTCGTGGCGGCGACTTGGCCGTTGACGATGATCTCGACCGGGACTTCGCGCGTTTGACCGACTCGGCAACGTTCGATGTGCCAGTACGGCTTCGCGTCGAGGCGGCGATTGCGAATGGATTCGGTTTGATCGTTCGGTTTTTCGGCGAGCAGCGCGTTGACATCGAACGAGACCTTCACCTTGCCGGGCTTGGCCAATTCGAGCGTGCTCAGTTTTGTTTCTTGGGCGATGTATTTGACCTTCTGCTCTTTCGGGTTGGGTTGCTCGACCGTTCTGACTTCCGTGACCGTCTTCCCTTCGGCAACGGGTACGACAACTTTGTATTCGACTTTTGCCGTGTTGCCGTCCGCGTTGTTGATTGCAACCTTCTTAACCGGAACTGCCTCACCGAGGGCGACGTCATTGATTTTGAAATCGAGAATGTGGCTCAAGCCGTCGCCGCAGTAGCTTCGGCCGTCGCGGACGCCGTAGATCCAGTTGTCGAAGTCGAGCGGCTGGTCTTTGTTGAGCTTCACGTAGATTCGCCCGAGGCCCACTTTGTCGCCGTAGATGCAGGGGAAGTCGGTCTCGCCGGAGATCCTCGCTTGGAAGCCGGCGTTGAGCGTGTGGTACCAGATGTTGAGTTCCCAGATCGACGGCGTATCGACCGCGCTGATGAAGTGGCAGACGTCGTGAGCGACTGTGACGACGTACTCGTTCGCGCCGATGCCGTCGAAGCGGGGCATCGCGTAGTCGGGGAGCTTGTCGGCGGCTTTGCCTTTCCAGCCATCAGGAGCGGAACCGTAGCCTTTCAGCATTTCGCGCGAACCATCCGGCATGATGTCCGGCAGTTGCAGGCCCCAGCCGCTGTGGCTGTAGCCGACGACGCCCCCTTGCTCCTTGCCCCACTTCAGCACCGGCAGCGTCCAGCTTGGCCAGTCTTCGAGCACCTTCGTGTTCGGGTAGTCGTCCTCGGTCAGCCGCAGCAGGCAGAGGTGTCCGGCGTGCGATGATGGAAAACCGCTGACCTCGATGTCGTACCGCATCAGGTAATTCGGCCGCGAGAGGGCCGACGTCTTCCCCTCGAAGTATTGCTTCTGCGAGTACCAGCACGGCCCCCAGCTCAGCACGCAGCCGACGTTGAGGTCTTCGCCCAGAATGTGCCGCAGCATATCGGCCGGAGTGACTCCCTCGGTCGGGCTGTCGTAGTGAGCACACCCCGCCGCGTGAACGTGATGATCGCCGGAGAACCAGCCGCGCGTCGCCGGATGTGTCCAACGCGTGAGCTTCACATCGAACTTCTGACTCATGTAGCCACCCTCGCCAGAGGGTGGGCGATTCACTTTCGACGTCTCCTTCTCTTTGGTCGCTGCCGTCGCTTTCGTCCCTTCCGTCGCACCCACGTTCTGGCGAACGTGGCTACCAACCACGAGCGGCAATGTCTGCACGACGTATTCGGGCCCGCGACTCACTTCGACCGTGTACTCACCGGGAGCCAACGACACCGATTCCCCATCCGCGCGGTAAATCTGATTGTGGAAGAAGAAGTCGGGCGAGAGCCGCCTCGCCGGATTCGGGAACACGTTGCCGCGACGATCGCGAATGACGAACGCGGCCGAGGTCGGCTCGCCATCAAAATCCTTCACGCCGAGCACCACCTCCACCGCCGGAGCCGCGTTGAACAGAATCGGCACTGTGTTGCGAAAGCCGAGATCCTGCGTCCCCTGCCCGACATTGAATCCGAGCTTCGCCTCGCGCCGCCCGA
>JAYUFI010000105.1:0-2771 GCA_043738805.1 Planctomycetaceae bacterium
TCACCCCAAACCCCGTCGGGGCCGCGTCGTGCTGACATGAAAACTGGAAGTTACTTTATGTTCATTATTCAGTAACAGCCTGCTTCACTCCCCCATCACATCGAAAGACGTCATCCATGAGTCAACCCATTCAAGTCGCCATTCACGGCGCGGCCGGTCGCATGGGACAGCGATTGGTTTTCTGCACGCACAATGATTCCGAACTGCAATTGGCTGGAGCACTCGATTCCTCAAAGTGCTCTCGGCTCGGTGAAGACGCGGGCGAAGTGGCAGGCTGCGGGAAGACTGGAATCAAGATCGCGTCCGAACTCACATCGCTGGTGGATGTCATCATCGACTTCTCGATCCCGGACGCGACCGAACTGCTACTTCCCAAATGCGTCGCCGCCAAGATTCCGTTGGTCGTGGCCACAACCGGGCTCAGTGAGGCTCAGCGCGCCGCAGTGACCGCCGCGTCCGCTCACATTCCGATTGTCTGGTCGCCCAGTATGAGCGTGGCCGTGAACCTGATGATGAAGCTCGTGCGCGAAGCGGCGCGCGTGCTCAACGCGAACCCGGACGGCGTCGATGTCGAAGTGATTGAGCGACATCATCGCTTCAAAGAAGATGCTCCCAGCGGCACCGCGTTGCACTTTGGCAAGATCGTCGCCGAAGAAATGGGCCAGACGAATCACATCCACGGACGCAGCGGTCGCCCCGGCCTGCGACCGCAGAACGAGATCGGCTATCACGCGCTCCGCACCGGTGACAATGTCGGCGAACACACGATCGTCTTCGGCTTGATGGGCGAAACGATCGACCTCACAGTGCGCAGCCATACGCGTGACTGTTACGCCTACGGAGCCCTCGCCGCTGCCAAGTTTGTCGCGAAACAAGAACCCGGCCTGTACTCGATGGTCGATGTGCTTGGACTGTAGCCGGTGAGTTTCCCGACTCGCCCGCAGTTTCGACTGAAGACCAGAAGAACTGAATCGACGATGCAATTTCCGCACGATCATGTCGTCATGGGGCTCGGAGTCGTCGGCTTCAGCCTCGTCTGTTTGGCGCGACATCAATGGCTGTTGGCTCACACGAGCAAAGGGCAGCACATGGTTCGCAATTTTGGCGAACCGAGAGCACGGGCTCTTTTCGCGCTGGTCTGTCTCTGCGGCATCGCGTTTGGCTCGTTGTTGGCGAGCGGCGTTATCCGACCAATCTCGTGGTCGGGTTAAGCCGTCCGTAGCCCGGTTTTCCAAACCGGGCAGCCCAATGCCGCTCGAATCGCCCGGCTTGAAAAACCGAGCTACGAACGAGCGACCGCATCAGCGCTCGCGCTTCACGACAAGATTGTCTGCTCGCGATCAGGACCGACGGAGACGATCTCAACACGGGTTTGCAATAACTCGGCAATCGTATCGACGTAGCGGCGAGCGTTCGGCGGCAAGTCAGCGAGCTTGCGGACGTGCATGATATCGGTCTTCCAACCCGGCAGCGTGCGGAAGATCGGTTTGACCTGTGCCAACTTCTCGACATGGCTGGGGAAGTCCGTCGTCCGCTCGCCGTCGAGTTCATACGCCTCGCAAATCTTCAGCTCATCGAGTCCGCTGAGCACGTCGAGCAACATCACAGACAGACAATCAACTCCGCTGATGCGTGCACCGTAACCGGCGACGACCGCATCGAACCAACCGCAGCGTCGAGGGCGTCCTGTGACTGTGCCGTATTCGTGACCAACGTCGCGAATGTGCTGGCCGATCGAACAAGTCAACTCCGTGGGGAATGGGCCGCCGCCGACGCGAGTTGTATACGCTTTCACAATCCCGATCATGCGCGAAATCGTTCGTTCCGGCACACCGCTACCGCTGTGGATGCCGCAACCAGAACTGCTCGACGAGGTCACATACGGGAAGGTTCCGTGGTCCAAATCGAGTAAGCTCCCTTGAGCACCCTCAAACAACAATCGCTTCTTGGCGGCGATTGCATGATGCAGGAACGCAGTCGTGTCGCAGATGTACGGCTTCAGCCGCTCCGTGTAAGCGGAGTACTCTGCGAAAATCGCATCAGCGTCGAACGGCTGAAAGTTCGGGTCGAGCGCCGCCAACATCTGATTCTTGTAAGCGACGATCTCATGCAGACGACGTCGCAACAGATCCGGATACAGCAGATCGCCGACTCGAATCGCGTGAGCGCGTCCCGCCTTCTCGCGGTAGCAGGTGCCGATGCCACGCATCGTAGTGCCGATCGCTTCGGTCTTGCGGCTGTTTTCGAGAATCGCCTCTTCCGCCATGTGATACGGGAAGATGACGTGAGCCCGGTCACTGACTCGCAAGCGTTCGGGCGAGACCGGCCCGCGCCGAGTCACAATTCCGTCCAATTCCGTCAGAAAGGCTTTCGGATTGATGACCACTCCCGTTGCCACGACCGAGACGATGTGATCTCGCAAAATGCCAGCGGGCATCAACGACAGTTTGTAGGTTTCGCCGTCAAACTTGACCGTATGTCCGGCGTTGTTCCCCCCTTGATAGCGAACGACGATGTCATGCTCCGACGTGAGCAGATCAACGATCTTCCCCTTCGCTTCGTCTCCCCACTGCAAACCAACGACTGCTGTTGCCGACACGGTGCTGTTCCTCAATGCGATCGAATCAAAAATGGCTTTGGACAAACGGAGCCAGTGTAGCGGCGAGGTTGTCGCGGTTCGATGCCGCGAGAACTGTTTTACGTAGCCGTCACGCTCCGCGTGTCGAGCCGGTCGCTTCATGGAGCGTCGATGAGCACTCGGCTCGTCACGC
>JAYUFI010000106.1:0-19200 GCA_043738805.1 Planctomycetaceae bacterium
CGGAAGCAGGCTATCAATTTCATTGCACGACAACATCCTGATTCCGCGCGAGTTCAAAGTTTCCAATGCCTTCGGCACACAGGTTTTTCAAACCACGCGCTCGGCGCGGGTCTCCCGACCCCGCCGTTTCGCCCGACCGCAGGTCTCCCGCACGAATTCGCAACATCGTCGAGACCTTCGGTCCAACTCAGCGGCGGGGTCGGGAGACCCGCGCCGAGCGCCACCAGGCTCACCACGCGGATTTCACGAGCTCGAATCCGACCAAGAAAATTCCCGCATCCACCAGCGCGTGGCTGAGCCACGGGCCGAAGAGGGAACGACTCCGGTGATAGAGCCACGCCCAAGCGACTCCGCCGACCGCCACGCCCAGCGAGAAGAACAGGCTCAGGAACGAACCCCAGCCGAAATAAACCGACAACACGATCACATGGTGAGCCATGAAACCGAGGGCTGAAATCGTGATCGCCGGGCGGAGCGCCGTCACGCGGCGAAGTTGGGCGAAGACAAACCAGCGCCAGTAATACTCCTCCAACAGCGAGTGCAGCACGGCATAGAACGCCGACAGCGCGGCGAACTTCGCGGTCGAGTCGATGCCCATGCCTTTGATCTTTTCGCGAATCGACGGAGCGGCGGAATCGAACGCGCCACTCGGTTTCAGCCAGAGGTGATACGCTCCGAACATCGCGGCCACGATGGCGAGGCCAAGTAATCCGCCGATGAGCAGGCCATCTCGCTTGGGCCGCGACCAACTCAGCCGCTGTTTCTGCACGCAGATAAACCAGAACAACGGAAAGCCAATCTGAATCACCATGCCAATCGACTTGGCGGCGAGTTGCAGTCCGGCGGCAGACTCCGCTAACAAAATGAAATAGACCCACGTGAGGAGTGTTGGAAAGCTCAACGCAAAAGCGAGCGCAGCGATTTCGGTGCGCGGCGATGGGGTCGTCATGAATGTGGAACCTTGCGGAAACAGGCGAGCGTTTTGGACTGCGGCGGTCTGAAGACCGACCAACAAAAAACGCCTCGCCGGAAGAGGCGAGGCGTTCTTGAAGTTCAGACTTCACCTTTTCGTCGCCCGGTTTGGAAAACCGGGCGACGAAGTGAATCCTTCTCATTGGCTTAGTTCAAAATCTTCTTGGTATCGGCGACGATGGCCTTCGTGTTATCGGCCTTCAGATCACCCTTCGCGAACGAATGGTTGACCTTCACGTTGCTGCCGACCCACATCATGACCGTCACGTCAGCCTTCTCGGCGATCTTGTAATCTTCCGGGCCAGCGATGCCATCGAAGACGGTCAAAGGAACGTTCTTGAGACCTTCCTTCTTGGCGATCTCTTTCAGCTTGGCTTCGTCCTTGTCCGGGTTTTCCGTCAGCAGTGTGACGAACGCGGCCATCTTCTTGTCGCCGTTCTCGCCGACGACGCCGTCAATCTTCTTGACCAGTGCGACGACTTCCGGAGTCATTTCGCGAGCGAAAATGTTGACCACCGGACGAGCACCGAACTTGCAACGGTAGCACAGGGACTTCCCTTCGCTCGGACCAGTGATGTCCTTCACAGTGTACGGCGGCGGTGCATCGCCGGGCTGCAAGCCTGACTTCAACTCGGCGGCAATCAAAGCACCCGCAAACATGGCGCTCGCAACGAACGCAACTGACAAAACTCGACGCATACCATTCTCCTTGGCAAACAGACCTTGGGTTGGAACAGAAACAACTTTCAAGCAGCTCGTTTTCAGCGTGAGCCGCGTTGACCTCGGATTGACTTCAGAACGTAGCACTGGCGGTTCGCCTGTCTGTTGCTGGACGCAAATTGCAGGCGAGCCGCCTGTGCTATGGGAACTGCGGCTACTTCTTTTCCGCTTTCGGGACGCCCAGTTCCTTCAGCTTGGCAGCGATGTCTACGCCGTGAGCTTCGGTCTTGACCATCTTGTCGATCGCCAGAATTTTCCCATCCTTACTGATGTAAAAGGTGACCCGTTTCGCATTTCCTTTGGCGTCTTCGACGAGGCCGTATTCTTTCGCCGCTTTGCGATCCGGATCGCAGAGGATCGGGTAATCGAGATCGAGTGACTTGGCGAAGGCGGTGTTCCCTTTTTCGCCATCGGCGGGATCGCATGAGGCGGTGAAGTACGCGACCTCGAACTCTTTGATTGCCTTGCCGTGCTCACGCATCGACTTGCACTCTTTCGTGCAGCCGCCGGTGAAAGCCTTCGGAAACCACGCGACGACGACCGCTTTCTTCCCTTTGAAGTCAGCGAGCTTGTACGTCTTGCCGTCGCTCCCCTGAAGCTCAAAGGCGGGGGCGTCGTCACCTTCTTTTAATTCAGCGGCACCGGCGGTTACTTGGCCACCGATGACGGCGGCGATTGCGAGCGCGAAACTCAAGTGAGTGAACCATGCCATTCGGAAACTCCTTGCGAACAGGCCGTTCATCGAATCGCCCAAAACACAACCTGCGACTGCGATGATCGGCGGGACTGTGAATGTCATCTCCATCAGAAGCGGACGGAATTGTACGGCTCGACCGAAGTCGCCGGAAGCATCAGCACGAACTGTTTTGATAACCCGGAAGATTGAATTTGTGTGAGGAACGGATCAATCACGAGTCTGAAAAACGGGAAGCGCCAGCTTCCATTTCAGACCGGCGAGACGCAGAGCCAAAATCACCGTCGCCGCAACCAACAACGAGGTGCGTCGATCGAACGCGAATCGGTGCAGCAGCACGTAAACCAAATCTCCACCGAACGCCGCCGTTGCATAAAGGTAGGTTTCCCGCCGAAAAACCCACGGAACCTCGCCGCACAAAACGTCTCGCAAGATGCCGCCGGCGACTCCGGTGACGACACCCAATGCGATCGCCGTCGTGGCGGTCGCTCCATGACTGAGTGCTTTCTCGGTTCCCAAAACTGCCACCAAAGCCAAGCCAAACGCATCGGCGATCAACAGCAATTTTTGCGGAGGATGCCAGTGTCTCGCCGCCGCGAACGTCGCTGTCCCCGCAGCAATCGCGGTCCAAACAAAGGTGTCGTCCTTGCCCCAAAAGACCGGAAGATTCAACACGATGTCTCGCAACGTCCCTCCCCCCAGTGAAGTAACCAACGCGAGCACCAGCACACCGAACAAATCCATGCGACGGCCTTGAGCGGCCAATGCTCCCGTGACTGCGGAGAATGCAACGGCCATCAAGCCCAAGAAATACAACATGCGGTGGAGTCCTTGACGGTTGAGTGAGAGAAACAATCCGTGACAGAGTATGGCTCGAACGCAACTGCTTGTCATTGGCCTCTCTCATCCGCAGGCACGCGCGTTTTGAAACGCGCGTGCCTGCGGCGTGCTGTTAAACATTTCAGGCAAGACCGCGTGCAGTACAAGATCAAAACACGACGGGCTGTGAGTCGAGCGATCGCCTCACTCAAACGAATCCGTTGTGATGGCTACACTGCGACGTCGAACATCCCCTCTGGTCTTTTGAGTTGAAACAGAACATGACGCCAACCGAACTTTCGCAACGCTTGGAATTCGCCATCACGGTCTCTCGTGAAGCAGAGAAGTTGATCCTCGGTTATTACCTGACTCCCGATTTGGTCGTTGACCAGAAGCGTGACCGAACGCCCGTGACGGCCGCTGATCGAGGTGCCGAGGAGTTGATTCGAGATCGGATCGCTCGGCGATTTCCGGAGGACGGCGTGTTTGGCGAAGAGTTCGGTGAAACAGCAGGACGCAATGCCGTACGCTGGGTGCTCGATCCTGTCGATGGAACGAAGGCGTTTATTCACGGAGTGCCGTTGTTCGGAACACTGATCGGTTTAGAAGCCGATGGCGAATTGTTGGCGGGTGTTTGCCGGATGCCCGCGTTGAATGAAGTGATCTACGGAGCGAAAGGACTCGGCGCGTGGTGGCAGATTCACGATCAACGGCCTCGGCCCGCAAAGGTCTCGCGTGTTGGCCGACTCGATGAGGCGATGGTCTGCACGACGTCACTCAACAACTGGCGCGAGGCAAATAAGTTCGATGCGTTTCAGCGAGTCAACAATGTTGCGCGAGAGACTCGCGGTTGGAGCGACTGCTACGGACACGCCTTGGTCTGCACAGGCCGAGCAGACGTGATGCTCGACCCACTTTTGAATCCGTGGGACGCTGCCGCGCTTGTACCGATCCTGCGCGAAGCAGGCGGCGCGTTCTTCGATTGGACTGGCACCGACACAATTCACGGCGGCAATGGCATCTCAACAAACGGTTGCTTGAAGGAGGCCGTTCTGCAAATGATTCGCGAGTGACATGAAACAGATGTGTAATTAGGCTGACGCCGCTCCGCTCGCCTGAATGAATTCCCTCGGCGACTCCGATTGGCTAGAAGTGTTGCCCCGTTTGTCCTTCCTGCTTTGATCCCACCTACCGCGAGGAATTCAACGTGACCGAACCTGTCTTCATCTTCGATGTGCATCTCGATCTGAGCATGAATGCGTTGGAGTGGAATCGTGACTTGCGTTGGTCGCAGGAGCGAATTCGGCGTTGGGAACAGAACATGAAGGACAAGGTGGACCGAGGGAACAACACGGTCTGTCTGCCGGAGATGCGTCGTGGCCGAATCGGGTTGTGCGTGGCAACACAAATTGGTCGGCATTCGCCGTACTTTCATCGGCTGCCGGGATGGAACTCGCCGGAGCAAGCGTGGGCTCAGACGCAGGGGCAACTCGCGTGGTATCGCGCGATGGAGGAGGCGGGGGAGTTGGTCTCGATTCGCACGACCGAGCAACTCAACGCGCATCTCGATCTGTGGATGAAGTCTCCGCCGTGTGATGACGGGACGCCGTATGTTGTCGAGTCACGCAAGCAGCCGAACCACTTGCCAATCGGGTTTGTACTCAGTCTCGAAGGGGCCGATTCGATCATCACCTTGAAGCATCTTGAGCGGAGCTATGCCGACGGTTTGCGAGCACTTGGTCCCGCGCATTACGGGCCGGGAGTTTACGCTCACGGGACCGATGCCTCTGGACCGCTCCCGGCCAAAGGGAAAGAGTTGCTCAAGGAAATGCAGCGGTTGGGGATCATCTTGGATGTGACACATCTGTGCGACGAATGCTTCTGGGATGCGCTCGACGTCTACGAAGGACCGCTGTGGGCCAGTCATCAAAACTGCCGCACGCTGGCTCCGTGGAACCGGCAATTTGCGGACGATCAGATCGAGGCGGTGGTCGAGCGCGGCGGCATCCTGGGCATGGCGTTTGATGCGATCATGATGGTCCCCGGCTGGACGCATCTGCGTAGCAAACCGTCCGACTTCCAACTGAAGATCGAGCGGATCTGCGATCACATCGACCATATCTGCCAACTCGCCGGCAGTGCAAAGCATGTTGGCATCGGCACCGATCTCGACGGCGGCTTCGGCACCGAACAAACGCCGATGGACATGAACTCGATTGCCGACCTGCAAACGCTGCCAGGGTTGCTCCGAACGCGCGGTTATTCGCAAGATGACATCGAAGGGATTATGTGGCGCAACTTCGTGGACTTCCTGCGTCGCACGTGGAAGTAACACCGACACACAACCTCCAAGATTCTGGCGACTTCACATTCAATTTCTCGACGCTTCGCTCAAAAACGCTCACCAGAGAATCTCAAAAAGAAAGAAAGTAGACATGAGCAGTCACGAAATCTCACGACGAAATTGGTTCAGCAGTGCGGCTCTGTCGGCGACAGCCGTTGGGTTTTCGGTTGGGGCGAGTGGTTCGAGCCACTCTGCGGAGAAGAGCACTTCAGAAGGTCGAGGCACGGTGAAGTATTGCCTCAACACGAGCACGATTCGCGGGCAAAAAGTGGGCTTGGAGCGCGAGGTCGAGATCGCTGGCAAGGCGGGCTACAACGCCATCGAACCGTGGATGGGGACAGTCGGCGACTTCGTCAAGGGGGGCGGATCACTCAAAGACCTCGGCAAGAAAGCTCGTGATCTGGGGCTCGTCGTTGAAAGCGCGATCGGGTTTGCTCGCTGGATCGTGGATAACGACGAAGAGCGTGCAAAGGGACTCGAAGAGGCAAAGCGCGACATGGATTGGTTGCAGCAACTTGGTGGAAAACGTATCGCCGCTCCGCCCGTTGGTGCTCATGACAAAGGGCCGGTTGATTTGATGAAGGCCGCCGGGCGATTTCATGAACTTTGCGAAGTCGGTCGGCAGTTCGGCATCGTTCCGGAATGCGAAGTGTGGGGCTTTTCCAAATGCCTTTCGCGGCTGGGTGAAACTGCCTTCGTGGCCATTGAAAGCGCTCATCCGGATGCGTGCATCCTGCCCGACATCTATCACCTCTACAAAGGGGGCAGCGATTTTTCGGGCTTGAAGTTGCTCAGCAGCAACGCGGTGCAGGTCTTTCACATGAACGATTACCCGGCGGATCTGCCGCGAGCGAGCATCGCTGACAAGGACCGCGTTTATCCCGGCGACGGCATTGCTCCGATGAACGAGATTCTCAAATCGGTGATCCGTCCCGATCATCCGATCGTCTTGTCGTTGGAGTTGTTCAACCCTGAGTATTGGAAGCAAGACGCTCAACAAGTGGCGAACACGGGACTCGAAAAGATGAAGACCTCGGTGCAAAAAGCGATGGAGAGTTAATCGCTCAAGACAGCTCGCGAGGCGTTGTTTGAATTGTTTCAAGAGGCGATTGGGAACGGGGACGCAGTAACTTCTCTGGAACACGAGGTTGCTAGCACGACGCGCCAGCGAGTGGTCATGGCCGAGACCATTCGCTGGCGTGACATTGGGACGCTCTCCCGTCTCCGTTCCTTGATCTGAATCTCAATTGGTTTTGGGGCGTTCCGTCATTGCCGGTTCGGGGCGATGGCGTTCAATCATTGAGCGGAAGTCGCCGAGGTTGTACGGGCCGACGTAAGGTTGGCTCAGGTCTACTTCGGCGACAGCGACGGTGCCCCAATTCTCGGCCTGCGCGATTGGCTTGCCGGTTTGATCGTAGACGGCCGAGAGCATCCAGCCGCGTTTCACATCCGAGTATGTGCTGCTAATCACATAGACGTGATTCTCGCATGCGCGAGCTTTCGCCAATTGCGGATTGCAGCCCCACACCGGCCACGCGATGACTTCCGCGCCGCGGTTCGATAGTTCGCGAGCCACTTCAGGAAAGAAGCCGTCATAGCAAATCATCATGCCGACCTTGCCGAATTTCGTCTCGAACACCGGGTAGTCGTGGCCGGGAGCGATCCCTTTCTCAACCTCGCCGTGCGGCAAACAGACCTTGCGATACTTACCAAGTAACTTGCCGTCCGGGCCAAGCAACACCGCTGAGTTGTAAACGAGATGTCGGTCTCGTTCGTACAAACTCAACACAATGTGCAGGCCATGTTGCTGGGCGAGTTCTCCGAAGTAGTCAGTCGTCGGGCCGGGAATCGGCTCGGCGATTTCATGCGGTTGATTCTTCACACCGACTGACGGCACCGTCTCTCCGAGCACAACAAGGTCGGCTTTCTGCTTCGCCGCATCTGCGATGAGCGGCGCGAATTCTTCGCAGTTTGCTCGCGGTGATTTGCCACTCGGCATGTGATGAACCGTCGCGAGCCGCACTTTGCGACTCGGCGGTGGCGAGGTTTTTGCGAACTCGATGTCGCTCCACTCGACGCGCCCATTCGGTGCCCATTGCAAATGCAGTTCAACGACGGCTTGCGTTGCGTTGAGCGGAACTCGATAAACGCCACTGACCGTCGTCCAGTTATTTGCATCGGTCACACCATCAACCGGATGTTCCGGCTCAGCCGTTGGGACGTTGCCTGTTTCTTTGATTTGCCGTTCTGGCACATCGGCGGTGACCATTTTTCCTGCTTCGTTCAGCCAGAGGACTCGCACCAACGCGCTCTGCCTCGGCACGGCGACATTGGTCAGTCTACGAGCAGCCCGAAAGCGAACGAACTCGCCTCCCGTCACCGCAAACGACTTCTGCATCCAGCCGTCCAGGCCGTCACGCTGATCGTGTCGAATACCAAAGCTTCCGGCCTTCTTTGGCCCGCCGTTCGGCTCATACGAAAATGCCGGACGAATCTCGTCGCGCGGCGAGATTGCCGCCCAGCCAGATGGGAACGATGAATCTTTCGTCGGAGTTTGGTCAGCAAGTACCGCTCCGGCAAAGCAACACACCGCGATCAGAATCACCCCAGCCAGGAACGATTTCAGAATCTCTCGCATCATGTCCTCATTTGTTTTTGGATAGTGGATCAGTTTGAAATTCAGATGCTTTTTCTAAAAAGTCGGGCATCGTTGAATCGCAAATTGCTTCGGCACTTGTTTTTGAGCCATCAATCAGAGCAGTCAGAGCCAACATTGGACTCTGTCTGAAACTTGCTCCATCATCAACCCAGCGAAAATATCTCGAACGAATTTTCACAAGGATTACCTCGCGCAACATGCAAACGGCGGTGCTGCGGTTCCGCGATCAAAGCCACAACGGTCTTTCCGGAATTGCCGAGCATCGCCTCACTCGGTCCCTCATGGGAATGGCGACAGATACCAACTGGATGCCCCGCGTGATCGCTGAGGAATCGTCGCACATCGTCTAACGCGATTGCGCCGAACTTCTCGCTGATCAAACTTCTCATGCGTTCGAGCCGCGGAAACGAATCGGACACGCTGTGTTGGAAGTTTGCCTCGCAAGCATGTTCCGTGCAGAGATAGTGATTCGAGTGAACCAAGAATCCGGCGTCGCGGTCTTCGATGACGAACGGTCCATCGCTGGTGAGTTCGACATCAAGGATCGCTCCGTCACCGTCCGCCAGCATGTAGTTGCCGTTCGAGCAAACGGGAAGCGACCGCATCAGCGTGAGCACGTCGGCCACTGAACGCTGTTCGAGGATCAGCCGTTTGAGCGGGTAATGCGACAGCGCGAACTTCCACTGCGGCCCCCCTCCGAGTGCGTTGGCGAAGTGCGACACGCCATGCTCGTTGATGCCGTGATAGCCGAGCATTCCGCCGAAGGTCCACATCAGCACTTGTGGTTTGTTTGTCGGACGGAGTTTCAACACATAGCCAAAGCATTCCAACTCAGGCGGGTTGTCACTCGTCTGTCCAACGAGTGTCGTTTGCGTGGCAGTACCGCGCGGTTGAATGGCGAACGTCGTACATGCACCGTCTGCGACTTGTGCCAACTCACCGCGCATCTGTGCCACGACCGCATCAGCAATCGCGAGCTTCGCGCCTTCCGCCAAGCCGGTCATCTCGGCTACGAGGTCCGGACAGAATTTCTCAAACAACGGCAAGAACCGCATCGCGCGTTGCCGCAGTTGCTCACGAGTCAGCCGCAATGAACTCGCGAGGAATTCCAAATAGCCGTCGATCTTCGCCGCCGCCTGTTCGCCATGCTGGCGACCAAGCTCAACCGGGCTGCCGCTGGCTTCGATCAAGAGATATTGGGCAGGCATGTTTGCTCCTCGCATCGACATTCACGTGGATCGAGTCATTGTGAAAAGCGTGTTTCGCCGGAAAACTCGTGGAACCTTACCTCGAATCGAGATAGATTGCCGCTCCTTCGGTCGTCTGCTTGCTTCACCTGATTTCGAGTCTCTCACTGATGTCCCTTCGCCAATCTCACATCGCCGATACTCGAAGATGGCCCGTCATCGTTTTGGTCGTATTCATGACGGTGATCGGAGCGGTGTTTGCTGACGAGCCTGCCGCGAGGAACTCTTCAACGCTCGGCTTCCGTCGCGATGTGTTTCCGATCTTGTCGCAGCGATGCTGGGAATGTCATCTCGGCGGCGATGCCTCATCGGGAATTCGGTTGGATGTGCGCGATGAGTGGCTGGGTGAGACAACCGGGCGACCGTGGGTGGTGGTTGGCAAGAGTCATCGCAGTCGAGTGATTGAGGTCGTCGAAGGACGCGATCCGAAGGTCGTCATGCCGGCGGAGGGACAGCGGCTCAAGCCGGAAGAGATTGCGATTCTGCGGCAATGGATCGACGAGGGTTTGGCTTGGGACGATGAACTGCTGCCACGACCGAAACTGAAATCAGATCATTGGGCCTTTCAGCCGCTGCTTCGTAGGTTGGGCACTCTTGCCCGACCAGATGCGCGATCGACTGGCGAAGACGAAGCACAGGCGGGCAAGAGTGCCCGTCCTACGAATTCGATCGACGACTTTGTTGACACGATGTCAGATGAAGCTGATCGTCGCACACTCATGCGACGGTTGTCACTCGATCTGCTGGGACTGCCGCCGAGTCGGGATGACGTGGAAGAGTTTGTTATCGATGAGCGGCCTGATGCTTATGAGCGACTCGTCGATCGGCTGCTGGCATCGCCCGCGTATGGCGAGCGTTGGTCGCGGCATTGGCTCGATGTGGCCCGCTGGGCCGAGTCGGAGGGTTACGAGAGCAATCATCTGCGTCCGTTCGCGTGGCGGTACCGTGACTACGTCATCAATGCGTTTAACAGCGACAAGCCGTTCGATGAATTCGTGCGTCAGCAAATCGCCGGTGACGAGTTGCTGCCGTACTCGGACGAGAATTTGATCGCGACCGGTTTCCTCGCAGCGGCTCGCATCAGCAGCAACGAAGAAGACAAGTGGCGGCAACGGAACGACGTGCTCGTGGATATCACCAACGCGACGGCGAATGCGTTTCTCGGACTGACGATGCAGTGTGCTCAGTGCCACAACCACAAGTGGGATCCGATCACGGCCCGTGATTACTACCGCTTGCAAGCGTATTTCGTCACCGGTCAGCCGATTGATGTCGCGTTGCGCGATCCGATCCTGCGCCGCAACTTTGAATCGCGGCGACCCCCAGAATACGAACCGCTCATCGCTTTGCGTGAGTCGATTCTGGAATCGGCTCGGCGGCGGTTTCATGACGAGGTGCGACGCTCGCTGACGCCGGACGAACGCTCGGCCTACGACACACCGGCGGAGCACCGTGAGCACGAACAAGAACGGCTCGCGCGTTTGACGGACCTCAAGTTTCAAGCGTCGGTGAATGTGCTCGATCGGTACATCCCGGAGTCGGATCGCAAGTTGTACGATGAGGTCAAACGGAAGCTCAACGAGATTGAGAAGACGTCGCCACGCATTCCGCAGACGTTCGCGTTCTACTCACCGGCAACGAGTCCGCATCAACTCAACGTGCTGCCGAGCCTCGGCTTTTACCCGCTGCCGTTTAGCCGTGAGACGCTGTCGCGCGAGCGAGGAAGCCTCAAGATTCGCGGCGACGTTCACAACATCGGACCAACCGTCACGGCGGGAGTGCCGGCAGTGGTGGGGCAGGTTTTCAACCTGCCCGATCCCCCACAGATCGAAAGCAGTCGTCACGGGCAGGTTGGAAATCTGCCCCACGGTCGCACAGCACTCGCCAACTGGCTGACCGATCCGCGTCATCCGTTGACGGCCCGCGTGTGGGTTAATCGAATCTGGCAATGGCATTTTGGAACGGGACTTGTCGCGACGTCTGACGACTTCGGTGTGCGTGGTGCGAAACCGACGCATCCGGAATTGCTCGATTGGCTCGCCAGCGAACTGATCGACTCCGGCTGGAGCACGAAGCACATTCAGCGGCTGATCGTCACGTCGCGAACGTATCGGATGAGTTCTGTCGCTTGGACGCCCTCGTCCCAGCGCTCGGACGAGGGCGTCCAAGCGACAAAATTCCCGCGTCGTCGCGTCGAAGTAGAAGTCCTGCGCGACACACAACTCGCCGTCGCGGGATTACTTGAACGCCGCATCGGCGGGCCAAGCGTTCCGATGGATGCTCGCGAATCATCGAACCGCCGCAACTTGTACCTGTTCCAAAAGCGAGGCAATCCGCCGTCGATGCAAGGCTTGTTCGATGGTCCCAGCGAAGCCAGCGAAAGTTGCCCACAGCGGCATGTCTCGACGACGCCGTTGCACGCATTGTTTCTACTCAACAACGAATTCACTCTGCGAACAGCAACTGCACTGGCTCAACGAATTGAATCGCTCACCGTGGATCAAGCTGGAAAGCCTGACGTACGCGAACTGCAAATCGACTTGCTCTTCCGCGAAGTCCTCAGCCGCCCCGCCACCGAAACCGAGCGGCTGGAGTTGCTCAAATTCCTCGACGAAGAAACCGCGAAACGCTCCGGCGGCTCAGCGACGCCGAACGCCCCGACGCCGCTTCAGTTGTTGTGTCATGTGATGATGAGCCTGAGTGAGTTGTCGTCGTTAGAGTGATGGTGACGAATCATGGCGTGCGAACCCGGAGTGCCAGCATGACAATTCGAGACCCGATCGCTGAATTCGAGCAGAACCTTGAAGCCGTGCTCTGTTGGTGCCGGCCACGATTCTCGATGTTGAATCTCGCGGAACAATTGCGGTCGCCCGAACTCTGCCCAAAGAAGAACATCGTTTGCGAGACATTTTCTCGCGAAGAAATCCGCGATGTCATTGAGGATGTCATTTCCCGCCGCGAGGCGATGCTCCAAGCTAAGGTCGAGCGACCGGGTGCGAATACTTGGTTTAAGGATGGCAGCCGATTGCTGGCATTTTTCCCGGAACGGAGTCTGTCTCACGGTTCGTCGGTTCCAGAAACGGGCGGCTTCATTGATGAATGTGAGATTCCGGCGTGGGACACCTGGATCATCTTCGTTGACGACATGTTGCTGTCGTGGGTTCCGTTCCATTTGATTAATGCCGTTGACCGCGCCATTTTGTCCAATCCAGAAGGGTCGATCAAATGGGCACCCGATGCCAACCGCCCGGTGATCGCGGAACTTCAATCACGCCACCTGCTGTCGTAGCATGGCCGTATCAGGCTGGTTTTCAGAACAAGATTGATCGTAGAGCGTGCGATTGGTTTTCTCACCATATGGACTTCAAGCCGTGATTTCTCGTCGTCGCGTACTCGCAAATACTGGGCTCGGCTTGGGCACGATCGCACTTGCCGAGTTGCTCCGCGCGGATCGCCTGTTGGCTTCAGATGGAATCAAACGAGAAGAGTCGAATCTATCGTCACGACCACACATTCGCGCGACCGCTCGCTCCGTCATCTTCGTCTTTCAAGGGGGCGGGCCGAGTCAGGTCGATACGTTCGATCCGAAGCCGCTCTTGCAGGAGTTGCATGGGAAGGACGTGCCGGAATCGATCGGGAAAAACATTCCGAAGATCGCGCGGTCGCCGCTCAATAATTTGCTGGCCAGTCCGTGGAAGTTTCGGCAATACGGCGAGAGCGGGATTCCGGTGTCGGAGTTGCATCCGGAGTTGGGGCGGTGCGTCGATGACATGTGCGTGATTCGGAGTTGCCAACATGACTCGCCGATTCATGCTCCGGCGGAGTTCATCGCGACGACGGGCACGCAGGTCGGCGATCGGCCGAGCCTAGGTGCGTGGCTGACCTACGGGCTGGGAAGCGAGAACTCGGACCTGCCCGGCTTCGTCGTGTTCAAGACGGGGGAGACGATTCGGCCACCGGCGATCGGGACCGGCTTCCTGCCGGCTCGGTTTCAGGGAGTGCCGGTTGATTCCGAAAAGGGGATTCCGAACCTCGCGCTGCCGGTCGGGTTCACCGAGTCGGATCGCGTTGCGCAGTTGCGGTTGCTCGACACGCTCAATCGAAAACATTTGGAACGGCATCCAAACGACTCGGAATTGGAGGCTCGCATCCGCGCGTATGAATTGAGCTTCCGGATGCAGACATCCGCGCCGATCGCTTTTGATCTCAAGCAAGAAACCGCCGAGATGCAATCGCTGTATGGGCTTGATCAGAAAGAAACGGCGGAGTACGGCCGGATCATGTTGCTGACCCGGCGGTTGGTCGAGCGAGGCGTGCGGTTCATCCAAGTTCGCTCCGGCGGCTGGGACGCTCACGCTGACATCGAAGACAACCTCGGCAAGAAGTGCCGCGCGCTCGACAAGCCGCTGGCCGGATTGTTGATCGACCTCAAGAGACGCGGATTGCTCGATGAAACGCTGGTGATTTGCGGCGGCGAGTTCGGTCGAACTCCGGCATCGCAACGCGGCCCCTCCAAGCCGGGTCGTGATCATTCGCCGTCGGGCTACACCACGTGGCTCGCCGGTGGCGGAGTGCGCGGCGGTCAGATTATCGGAGCGACTGATGAAATCGGGTATGCCGCAATCGAACGTCCGATTCACCCGAATGATCTGCACGCCACGATCCTGCATGCGCTGGGGCTTGATCAGCATGAGTTGTTCTTCGAGCATCACAACCGCCGCGAGTTAGTGACCGTCAACGGAGGCAAAGTGGTGCGCGAAATTTTTGGGTGAGACTCCGCACTCACGCGAGACTGAATGATATGAATTCCACGATCTCTCCTACAACACAAACACCAATGTCGCCTGTGCTACGAACAGGTTTGATGCAGATGTGTCTCACCGTTTTTACTGGGCTCATTATGGATGGCGGCATCGTGTGCCATGTTTTCCTGCAAATTTCGCTTGGATTTTGGTGCGGCGTGTTGCTGATCGCGTTAAGGCGTTGGGGATCGCCGACGAAGACGGACCTCTTTTATCTGCGGCACGGTTTATGGGTTGTCTTGTTTTTTTCATTTCCGATCGCAGCACAGATCACGGATCTTTCGGGCGGAATGCGGTATCTCAGGCAAGCGTTAAAACTACGTTGACTTGCGATCAAAACCTTCGCCAACTGGCCACACAAGACACTCAACATGACTGACCGTTGGAACGAATTCCGACAGCAGATGCCGGTCGCCAAACGGTGGGCTTATTTTGATCATGCCGCTGTCGCTCCGTTGAGTCTTCCCGCGTCACGAGCGTTGGCCGATTGGGCGGACGAAATGGCGGTGAATGGTGAGGCGAATTGGTCAGAGTTGCGACGGCGCGTGGGACAAGTTCGTGAGTCGGCAGCGACATTGTTGAACTGCGAGTCGGACGAGATCGCATTCGTGCCGAACACAACGTCGGGCGTGTCGATCATTGCCGAGTCGTTTCCGTGGCAAGCTGGTGACAACGTCGTTGTTCCGGCCAACGAATTTCCGTCGAACGCGCTGCCGTGGCGAAATCTGATGGCTCGCGGCATTGAGGTGCGTGCGGTTCCGTGTGACACCTGCTCGCGCGACGCGATCGGCTGTGACGAGAGTCGGTTGATCAACGCCACCGATTCGCGAACGCGCATCGTTGCGGTGAGCTGGGTCGATTTCGCGACCGGTTGGAAGCAAGACCTCGATCACTTGGCGGAGCAGTGTCATCAACGTGGGATTCTGCTGTGTGTCGATGGGATTCAAGGTGCCGGAGTGATTCCGCTCGATCTGCGGCAAACGCCGGTCGACTTCTTCGTGGCGGACGGCCACAAGTGGTTGTTGGGGCCGGAAGGTGCAGGGCTGTTGTTCATTCGAGCCGAGCATTTTGAACGGCTGCGGCCAATTGGCATCGGTTGGAATAGTTTGAAGTCGGCGGGGAACTTTGATCGAAGTCCGTTTGGTTTGGATCAAAATTCGGCAGATGACTGCGTACCGTTTCGCGTCGTTGAGCCGTTGCCAGCGCATGCTCTCAAGAATTCGGCGGCGCGATTTGAAGGAGGTTCGCACAACGTCGGCGGGATTCTCTCGCTGGGGGCCAGCCTGGAGCTGCTGTTGTCGTTCGGCGTTCCCGCTATTTGGGAGCGGCTCAGTGAGATCAGCGTGCGACTGCGAGAAGTGGTTTCTGAATGCGGTGGCCGAGTGATTTCGTCGAACGACGAACATCGCCGATCGGGCATCTTGGCGTGTGATTTTTCGGGCCGCTCGCTGATTGGCTGGCGTGAGCGAGCGATGCAACGCGGCGTGATCCTCAATCTTCGTCGCGGCTTGGTTCGGCTCAGTCCGCATGTTTACATAAATGGTGCGGACTTGGAAAAACTGCGTGACGTGCTGAGCGAGCTTGGCTGATCTCAAATTCTTGAATCAGCCCAACTCAATTCTGAAGTGCTTCGCCCGGATTCTTGATCCGCAGTTCGGCCTTGCCATTCGCAGGCAGTCATCTATTTCACGAAGGTCGTGCGGATGAGCTGCAACTTCCTGCGGATGGCAAGGCCGGACTGCGGATGAAAAGAGAAGGTGCCAGTCTCGCCGCGACTTCAACATCAGCCGTGAAAATTCATGCGTGACACGACGCTGTTCCAACTCAGTGAGTGTCAGGTGGTCTTGGAAGACTCTACCACGATGTCCGCCTCTGTCGATTGTGTCTGATCGCCGCATCAGTCGGCCCAGCGGACACGAACATCTGACTTCCGGTGCTCAACCCCCATGTCCGCTCCAAGAGTTCCGCTCGTGATGACCGATCGAATTGGGGGCTTCGACCGCTGGTCCGCGCACCGGCCGATAGGTCGCATTGGTTAGGAAGGTTTGCCCAATCGGAATCTTCCGACAGGAGTCGTCACCACGATGAAATCGCTTCGTCCTTGGATTCAAGTTGGCCTGCTTTCGGCGATCGCTCTTTGGAATGCGTCGGACTTCGCACATTCCGAGGATACTCCGCAGCCGGCCGTAGATACCTCCCAACCTGCGGCTGTCGTTCCCGAAGTGACCAGCAATGGGCGCTCGTCCGAGGAGTCGAAGCCGGCCACTGATAAGCCGGCGAGAGACTCGCTCACACCTGAGCCGGAGACATCGTTACCGACGACTTCCGCGACGCCTCCGACCGGCGAGTCCACGACTGCCAACAAACTCGAAAAGCCGATGGACCTCGATTCGCAATTTGAAATCCCGATCGAAGTGAACCCACAACCGGCAACGAACAAATCAAACTCCGTCGTGCTTCCCGGTAAAAAATCTGAATTGCGAGAATTGTTTTCAGAGCCAGTCGTCACGCCGAAAACAGCCAGCCCCACAAAGTCGTTACCGTCTACGGCGGAGACAACCGCCAAGCCGCAGGCCCCGGCACCGGTCGTCGCTGAGCCGGTCGATCCGTTGCTGCAACTGGTCAACGAAGCGATTGATGTTTCTGGCCGACGCTATCTGACTCCCGACGGAGCGCGTCCGCACACGCCGTGGCAGATCATTCACGGGACGCTCGCTTATCGTCAGGACTATCTGTTGAAGATGTCCGACGGTCGCAAGGTCAATGCGTTGGACTGGCTGTCGAGCGGCGTCAGCTATCAAGGGGAGTCGCTGTTTCAGAAGACTCCGTATGGCGGG
This sequence comes from Planctomycetaceae bacterium, assembly GCA_043738805.1. Classification (GTDB taxonomy): domain Bacteria; phylum Planctomycetota; class Planctomycetia; order Planctomycetales; family Planctomycetaceae; genus SXKJ01. Next base: position 17,095 of record JAYUFI010000106.1, read on the forward strand.
CGTGCTCATCCCTTCATTCAGGCGTATTGGTTTGAAGGACATCCGACGCAGTTCATGGCGTACTTGACGATGTGCCGTCTGCCGCTGAAGCACGAATTCAAAACGGCTCAGGGTGAGGTCATCACCGTCGCAGATATCATCAACAACGCCAAGATGGAAGTGAATCGCAAAGAAGAGATGACGTGGACACTCTGGGCGCTAGCTCATTACTTGGAGCCGGACGCTCAATGGGTCAGTAAAACTGGCGAGCCGTGGAGCATCGAAGAATTGGTGAAGATGGAAATTCAAAACACAGTTTACGACGGACCGTGCGGTGGAACTCACAGCCTCTTCGCGACGGCGTATGCTCGGAATTCCTATCTGCAAACTCGGCGACCGTTGCGTGGGCTGTGGTTGGAAGCGGACCAAAAAATTCAACGCTTCGTGGCCGAAGCAAAGTCGCTGCAAAACGGCGACGGGAGTTTCTCCATCCACTTCTTCAAAGGACCGGGCTACAGCAACGACTTCAATACTCGCATCACGAGCTCCGGCCACATGATCGAATGGCTGATGGTCGCATTGCCACAGTCGCGCCTTTCAGAGCCGTGGATTCAAAACGGGATTCGCTGCTTGGCTCAAGACTTGGTGGCCAACAAGAGCGTCAACGCCGAGTGCGGCCCGTTGTATCACGCGGTTGATGGTCTGCAGATTTATCGCGAACGAATGAAGATCGCGGCGCGACTTGCAAGCCGTCCCGATGGAACGACGACCTCGTCCGTAAACGGTTGGAAGCCAGCTCCGAAAGAGTGGCCGCGATCAAAGTTACAACTCAACGGCGGACAGTCGCTCGATTCCAACACGGCAACGACCGACGTCCAAGTACAGACCGCTCCGGCAGCGAAGAAGATTCATTCGACGCCCGGCATGGAAATCGTCATCCCTCACCGAGCGAAACCGATCCAGTCTGCGGAGAAACTGAGCGATTCAGTGCTGAAGTAATCCAATGTTGAACAGCCCTGTAGCCCGGTTTTCTAAACCGGGCATGATCTACCGCCCGGTTTGAAAAACCAGGCTACAAAAAAACCGAGCGACAAGACGCGAGACAGTGTCTTACCGCCCGACTCACTCGTCGATCACATCTCGCAGCATCGGCTCATGGGTCGTGATCAAGTTGATGCGTGGTCGCAGCACCGGCAAAATGTGGTCCCAACCACCGATGCCGATAAGCATTCCCTGCGGATCAACTAGCGCATACGAATCTGTTGAGTTCGTCGGATCGACCGGAGCAGTCGGAGTCGTATCAAGGCCGTGCGAGTTCGACGCCACCCAAGCGCCATCGCGCGGTGAAATCCCTGAACCGCGCGAAAGTAATGCAACCTCGCGTTTATCGCACGCATACCTCAGCAGATGCGTGACAATGCTCAAACAGGGTTGCAACTTCTGTTGCAAAAATTCGATGGTGATGTCACTTGGTGCCGTTGCCGCCGACAGTTGAAACGATCCGACTCGCGTGCGGCTCAACGCACTCATCACCGCACCGCAACCAAGTCGCTCCCCCAGATCACGTCCAAGCGAACGAATGTAAGTTCCCGAGCTACATTCGATGTCGATTTCCAATGTCGGCGGTTCAAACCGCACGACCTCCAGCCGATGAATTTCCACGGTCTTGGGTTTCAGTGCGACCTCTTCTCCGCGTCGAGCCAACTCATACGCTCGCCGACCTTCGACCCAAACCGCTGAAAACACGGGAGGGATTTGCTCGATGCTGCCCACAAACGCCGGAAGATGCGCGTTGAGCTCGTCGCGAGTGAGTCGAGCCGCGCGTTCAATTGCTACGTCAACGACATCACCAGTGATGTCGTCGGTGTTGCTGCTCTTTCCGAACAGAAACGTCGCACGATACGACTTCGATTGCGAATGCAGCCGCTCGATGAACCGAGTCCCGTGCCCTAGGCAAACGACAAGCACCCCCGTCGCCATGGGGTCGAGCGTTCCCGCGTGTCCCATTTTGGGAAGCGTTTTGGGCGAGAAGTCGTTCCGCAGCAACAGCGTCTTGAGCGCCGTGACAACTTGCCGAGACGTCCGCGCTTTCGGCTTATGAATGTTGAGGAATCCGTTCAAACTCAT
>JAYUFI010000107.1:0-2758 GCA_043738805.1 Planctomycetaceae bacterium
ATTCCCTTCTTCCTCGAAACGCGGCAAGAGTCGATCGCCTCGCTCGCCAACCAATACTTCACCGACAGCGAGCACATGCTGCAGTTCGCGCTCGACCGCTTCAAACGAGGCTCACCCGGCTGCCTCGACGAATGGCTGCTGATGGCCGACGTCTACTCAATGGACCAACCTCGCACGTTTCTCTACCGGCATGAAAACGGCAGCGTCCACTTGGCTCGAACCGAAGCGGCGCTCACTCGCAACCCGCAGGGACACATCAAGTCAATCACCATCGACATGAAGACTTACACGTTCGAACTCGACGCCAACGGACTGGTCGAGAACGTTGCCGTGCCAGGCGCACACAAAACTGAGTAAGACAGCATCGTTGTTCCACAGGAAACGTGACTCACGATTGTGGCATCCAAGCGGTAGATACCGGCAGGAATGAAAGGCAGAATCGCATGAAGCGCTGCGGGGCGATCCCAAGTTTACGATGTGATCGGGTAACCTCAGATGACTGCGAAACGGACTGCGCCAGTTGCGCGAGAGCCAACGCGGGGCATTGATGTCCCCGAGGTCAGTCTGAATGTTTGGAGTTTATTTGGCAGGATCGGATTTGGGAGTCTCAATGGTCTTCTCCAGCAACTCGATCCAAAAGAGGTCGTAAACGTGGCGGCGAGCCCAGTCGTAAGTGACCTCGCCGTAGTCGCCGAGCCCTGAATCGCGCGTGATGAATTTGCCGCCGCCCGGTTGCTTCACGTCATCGACGTAGCCGACCAGCAAGCGACTGTGATCGGAGCCAGCACACACAGGCCAGCCTTTCGCGAGCGTCTGACGAATCTCGGCGAACTGCTTGTCCGTCAGGCCGGACTCTTGGGACCACGGTCGAATCCAGTGGATTTGGAAACCCAACTTGCGAGTCGCTTCGGCGTCTTGTTTGGCGGCGTCAGTCGGTGGCGTGTTCTGAAACTTCTCTTCGTAGGGCATCAGTTCATCGCGGCACAGCCCGTGCCTTTCATAACCCTTCAGCAAGTGGTGAAAGAACTGGCCGCGATCTTCCGTCGAGTTGCGGACCACTCGGTTGGCGGCCCAATTGGAATACTCGACGCTCAGCGGCATGCCACGGTCGTGACGCTTCGACAATGCGAACTCGAACGCCCCGACCGTCACGAAGACCGAGCAGGTATTGCGAGCCCCCTGCGCACGCGGCGGCAGCTTCCACTTGGCGAACTGCGGACGCAGATCGACCTTCTCCGGAAGCGGCCGGTCATCATCGCCCAACGAAGTCGTTGGCATGAGTAAACAGGCCGAGAGCAACAACCAGGCGGAAATGACTCGGCTCATTCTGAGCAACTCCGGGGATGCTCGACCCTGCTAAAGCAATTCCGTCACCGGTTGCCGATGATCGAGCAGGTATTGCGGGCGGCCGTTGTGGTCCGTCAATTGAGTGTCGAGGTCGATGCCCAACAGGTGATAAAAGGTGGCGAACATTTCTTGGAAGTGGACTGGTCGTGCCACCGGATGTTCCGCCAGGCGATTGGTTTCACCGACGACCCGGCCACCCTGAATCCCGCCACCGAAGACCATCGCACACGATGTTTCCACCCAATGATCTCGACCGCCGTTGTTGTTATTGATGCGCGGCGTGCGACCGAACTCGCCCCAGACGACAACCATCACGTCGTCGATCATCCCGCGAACGGTCAGGTCTTCGATGAGCGCGGACAAGCCGACATCCATCTTGGGCAACTGACCTTTCAGATCGCGGAAGTTCCAATCGTGAGTGTCCCAACCGGCCCAATGTGTGTTCACGCAGCGAACGCCGGCTTCGATCAACCGGCGAGCCATGACGAAGCGATCATTGTGAGTCACGATGAGTTTGGCGCGGTCGCTGTCGTCCGGACGTTCGTCTCGATAGCGAGAGACCGTGCGAGGATCTTCTTTGGTCAGGTCCAAAGCCCAAGCAATTTTGCCGCTCGTCAGCACATTCACGGCCTGCTGACTGAAGACGTCCATCGCCTCCATCATGGTGGAGTCCTGAGCGCGACGCTTCAAGCGATCAAGCCCTTGAATGAGACTCAGCCGCTCGTCGATCCGCTGGTTGGTCATTCCGGCTCTGCGGCGAAGATTGTCTTGCTCGACGCCGTAGGGGTCCGGCGAATAGGCGGCAAACTTCTGTCCCAGGAAGCCAGGTTTCCCGACGATCTTCGTTTCGTGATACGGCACGAAGTCGATATACGGCGGAGCCTTTCCGTCCAACGAACCGATCAACTTGCTCGCCACCGAGCCAAGGCTCGGACGGCCGCCCGCTGATTGCAGGTCTTTCACTCCCCAACCGGAAGACGTTTGATAATTCTCGTGGAGGCCCACCGAACCAACCACCGTCCTGACGATCGAAAACCGATCCGCCATCTGCGCCAGCCGAGGGAAGAGTTCGCAAATTTCGATCCCCGGCACATTCGTGGCGATCGGATTGAACTCACCACGAAACTCGCGCGGGGCGTCCGGCTTCAAATCGAACATGTCGATTTGAGGAGGCCCACCACTCAAATGGACGTTGATGATCGCTTTCTTGGAAGAGCTTTTGGCACTCGGCAGGTTGGACTCGGCCCGCAGTAGATTCGCCAGCGTCAGTCCACCAAAACCGGCCGAGCCAATGCGCAGAAAATCGCGTCGAGAAACACCATCGCAATAACCGTGTCTACCGCCAAAGATTGGCATTCAGTCTCTTCCCTGTAGGTCGAAATCAATTCAATCTGAAAGCGCTAAAAAGCTT
>JAYUFI010000108.1:0-2757 GCA_043738805.1 Planctomycetaceae bacterium
TATTGCCGCCAGCCCCAACTCGTTTCCGGCCAGTCGAGGAATCGTTGACTGCGGAAGTGGCGCGGTGTGCCGAGCGCCCCACTCTTCACTAGATGCCGCACGTAGCGCATCGACGGAGCGAACCGATAGGTAAACGCCGTCATGTGCCGCAGGTTCTTGTCACGAGCGGCTCGGAACATCTCCGCCGATTCGGAGAAGTTCAGCCCCAGCGGCTTTTCGCACATCACGTGCTTCCCGCCCGCGATGCAGGCCAGCGCGATCGGCTTATGCGTGAAGTTTGGAGTGGCGATGATCACCGCGTCGATGTTCGGATCATCGGCGATCTCTTCCACCTGAGTCGTCTTCTTGGTCGGTCCCCAATCTTTCTGCCGTTTGCTGAGCAGTTCTTCATTCGGATCGCAGACAGCGACCAGTTCGCACCGCTGGTCGAGCCGAATTCCCGGCACGTGGTGATAGTCAGAAACGGCTCCGGCCCCGATGATCGCAATGCGGACTTTGTTCGTCATGGTGGATGAAAGTTGGATTTCAAAAGGATGTTGAGAGTGAAATTGGCTCGGTCAGAGACTGGCCACAACGTGTGGATGCTGAAAACGCAGGGTAGTCCTTCGCGTTGGGGTGAAAGGATGAAGAAATTTCCGCCGGTTGGGAAGCGCGATTCGCGAATTTGATGACCGATATCGTGCCGACATCGGTAAGGCCGAAGACAGTGTTATTTCTGCAAGACTGTGGCACGGCGCTTCACGACGCGGAGCGTCGTACCACAATGCGGCTTCGCAGCACTCCAAGCCTATGGCTTCAACACCGTAATGAACACCGGCTCGGCGGAAAACGTGGTCTTCACCACGAAGTTCAGCGAGATGTTCGCCGTCAGCCCGATGAGTTGGCGTTCGACCGGAGCGGCCTCTTTCGATGCGGTCAGCGTGATCGTCCCTTGAGTCGCTCCATTGCTGAGCAGCGTTTTGCTCTTGTTGCCGTCGAGCGTCACACCCGGCGGGAGCGTGTCGGCAAAGAGTGAAAGATGTGTCATCGTCACGTCGAGCGAAATGTTGGCTTTGAATTCCGGAGCACGCTCAATCGTCACGTCGATCGTTTTCGATTCGCCCGGTTTGAGCACGATATCGGCGGCGCTCAACTTGATACCGCGAATGTCGTGAGCGGGGATGACGGCGAGGGCGTGTTGCTCGACGGGCCAGTGACCTCGGCCGCCGCCGGGCTGATACGTTTCTTGATAAGTCGTCGCCGTCGCCGACAACTCGGTCATCTGGCCGTCAGCCTGAGCCTGCACCGCGGTCCCGCGAATGACGATCGGTGAGACCACTCGGCCCGCTTCGGGGGTTGCTTTGAAGACGATGCAGCCGTCGGTCCCTTTGTCCGGCAGGATGCGACCGCATTCCGCGGTGACACCGGCGGGGAGACCGTCGACGTGCAATTGCACTGCGCCGGTGAAGCCATTCTTCCGCTCGACCTTCACCCACACGACTCCATTCACGCCGGGTGAGAAGTTTGTCTTGTCGGTATCGGCTTGCAGATTGAAGTACGGCCGAGCGGGGGTGACTTCAATCGCATAGACGAACGCGTCGCCGCCGCGCAGGTGCATGTCGCGAATTTCGAGCACGTACTTGCCGTCGGCGGGAGCAGTCCACGTTTCGATCCACGAATCGGACGAGCCCCGTTTGCCGAAGCGAGCGTCATCGTTCTCCGCCAACGTGGCCCCGGTGCTGTTGAGGATGCGGATCGTCGAATCGAGTTCCGATTGCAGCCGCCGCGCTTTGACCTCGAACGAAAACTTGTCGTCCTTCTTCGCCTCGAACGCGAAGCAGTCGATGTCGCCGGGGGATTCGATGCGGCCATTGATGACGCAAGGAATCGTGATTTGAGATTTCGGATCTGAAATCACTTTCTCCAGGACATTGTTGTCTTCGGTCGTCTCGGCGATCGTCGGCAACGCAGTGACGTACATCGGGACCGGGTTGCTCGGTCGATCGGCGAACGGCAGTCGCAAGCGATTGATTCCGAGCGGCAAATCGCTGGCCGGAGTCAGCGTCACGCTCGGATCGGCCGGAAGCTGATATCCGATCGCCGTCAGTTTGGTTTCTTTCCCGGCGGTGACCGCCAGCGGAGAGACCGTGCGCACGAACGGCCGCGAATGAATCTCGACCGCATACTCCCAGTATTGATTGCCGGTGAAGCGGACGTCGCGAATCTCCAGCAGGTACTCGCCGGGTTGCTCGAAGCGATGACTGAGGAACGGGTCGGCGAAGAACGCATTGTCCGACGCGGCGATCGTCGAACCCTGAGCGTTGCGGATCGTCAGAATCGGATCGCTGTGAGCTTGCAAGTCATGAATCCGATCCTGCAACCGCTGCGAGCGCACGTGAAAGATCAACGACGTCGGCGCGTCGATCTTGAACTTGTAGAAGTCGACATCCTCCGCCTTTTCGATGCAGCCGCAGACGGTCGCCGGCAGCGTGATCGGCTGGGCTTCGGCGACGGTGTCATTCTTCGGGTTCTCGGCGATCACCGGATCTTCGACGACGACCAACTGCGCGACCGTGCTGATTCCCTGCGCCGTGAGCACTCGCAAATCGCGCACTCCCGGCAACGCATCCGCCGCGACCACGACTTTGATTTTCAACGCGAGAACATTGGGAGCCTTGTCATCCTTCTTCACTTCCGGCGGAATCACCTCTGCCAACACGCCGCCCCCGGTGATCAACACACTCTCCGCCGCGTGCATCGAGTACCGCGAGTTGACCG
>JAYUFI010000109.1:0-2757 GCA_043738805.1 Planctomycetaceae bacterium
CCGCCGTTGCCGATGTTCGCCGCACAAAAGACCGGATCGCCAACGCATTTGATGAGCCACACATACGGTGCGATGCTCCGCTCATCCGGCCGAGCCTTCGACAAGATCGACCCAATGTACGGCGCGTCCAGCGGAGCCTGAGCCTGACCGCTCAACAGATGGTGCATCGCATCGAAATGATTGCTGATGTTTCCGACGTGCGACATCGACCGAATCAAACTGAACTTGTCAGTCATCGTCGCCAGTCGCGTGTGCATCTCGTTGATCTGCATCCCTGGCACTTTCGTGGGGATCGGCTGGTACGGCCCGCGAATCGTATCGGGAGCTTCCGGCTTCAAGTCCCAAGTATCGAGATGACTCGGCCCACCGCAGAGCAAAATGAAAATACAGGACTTCTTCACCGCCCCTTTGCCCAGCCCGCGTTTCGGATCAACACCCGCCGCCACCATGCCGGGCAGGCCCATCGGCAAGGCACTGAGTCCTGCCGCTTGAAGAACATGCCGACGAGAAATCGCCGCACTGGATTTTGGCTCGGTGTTCACGGAACGGCTCATAGCATTTCCTTCACAAATGACGCGGATCGTTATTCACGGATTCCAAGGTCGGAGATCGTAACTAAGAGACCACGAACTTCTCCAGAGTTTTTAAGGTCACTTGATTGAACTCGGCCACCTTGCGGTCGTTGAGTGGAGCGGCCATCGTATTGAACCTGCGTCAGCTTGAGCCCACGTCAGCCAACAGATTTTGAGGACTCATGAGCGTCCCCGTTGATCAAGTACCGTCAATTCACAATGCGACCGACGACTTACTGGCAATCCGAGGGGGTCTCCCTGTTCGACCGGAAGGACCGCCGGCTTGGCCGTTGCAGGATGCTGCGGTTGAAGCTGCGTTGAGTCGAGTATTCGCGGATGGAAGTTGGGGCAAGTATCACGGCTCGCACTGCCGCGCGTTGAGCGAGCGGCTTGCAGAGAGGCACTCGCGCGAACAGATCGTGCTCACGTGCAGCGGCACGGCGGCCGTCGAATTGGCGTTGCGCGGACTTCGTATTGGCATAGGTGATGAGGTCATCTTGGCGGCGTATGACTTCGAGGGGAACTTCAAGAATGTGCTCGTGGTCGGTGCGAAGCCGGTCTTGATTGACGTCGATCCGCTGACCGGGCAACTCGATGTGACTCAACTTGATGCAGCAAGGTCACCTCAAACCAAAGCGATTATCGTGTCGCACTTGCACGGCGGGGTTGTCGACATGCCCGTTGTGCGAGCGTTCGCTGATCAACACCAACTGGCAGTGATTGAGGATGCGGCTCAAATGCCGGACGCAATGATTCATGGCCGCATCGCCGGAACTTGGGGAGACATCGGCATCCTCAGTTTCGGCGGAAGCAAGCTGCTGACGTCGGGACGTGGCGGCGCACTCTTCACCAATGATGCGGCGATTGCCCAACGCATTCGGCTGCATACTCATCGAGGCAACGACACGTATCCGCTTTCCGAATTGCAGGCCGCGATATTGCTTCCTCAATGGGAAAGCCTGCCTGAACGAAATCAAAAACGCGCGGCCAACGTGCGGCTGTTGCTGGATCATTTGCGGGGCATCAGCGGTTTATGTTGCTTTGTTACGACGAGCAACTGCGACAGTTCAACGGCATCCTCGGACTTCCCGATTGTGTCGTCGCAAGTCACGCAACCGGGATTTTACAAGCTCGGATTTTGGTACGACGCGGCCGAGTTCGGCGGCCTGTCTCGCGACCAGTTTGCGTGCGCCATCCGTGCGGAAGGAATCGCCCTCGATCCCGGCTTCCGCGCGTTACATCAAACTCACAGCAAGAGCCGCTTCCGGGCCGTCAACGATTTGCCGAATGCCACACGAGCCGACGCATCGTTGCTCGTGTTGCATCACCCGGTGCTGCTTGGCAGTGAGAATGATGTACGACAAATCGCGGACGCGATTTCAAAAGTGCTAGGAAGACCAACCATGGCGGAGGATCCTCTCCAACGGGTGACAAAGCTCTTTCCTTAAAGCGTCGGCTTCGGCGGCTGTTTGCCGTATTTGGCTTCGTACTTGGCGGCGAACTCCGCCTGCTTTTCCGGGTGACAAACAAAGCACTGCGAATCGGGCCGGTCGTGCTCTTTGCACCAGTCGCCTTTCTTTTGGAAAGCCGCAGCGAGTTTTGAATCGCACAGACCGCATTCACCTTCGGGAACGCCGTGCTCGTCGCACCACCAACCGTCGCCACTGTGCCCGTCTTTCGCGTGCGAATGATCTCCGTGCTTGTGGTCGCCGTGCTCGTCGCCATCAACGTGGCCGGGATGATCGGGATGTTCGGCCTTGACCACTTTCGGATCGGCCTGCGGAGCGGGACTTTGACCGCAGCCATTCAGGCTGCCGCAAAGAACGGCCAACGTGATGAGCATTGCTGACTGTGAAAACAGGCGCATCGAGATCCCTTTCAGCGGTGTTTTGAGAAACGGAGAACAGGCGGCTCGCTTGCTTCTTTTTTCCGGAAAAATCACAGGCGAGCCGCCCGTGCTACGTTGACGAGATTGTGCCCCGTTCAAACGCGGCGTTGAAGACCATGTAGAGAACTCGGAGAACCAGCAGCGACATGATCATCGCACCGATCACGCCGCCGATCACCACGGTGGCGAGCGGACGTTGAACTTCCGCCCCCATACCCGTGCTGAAGGCCATCGGCAAGAAACCCAACGCGGCAACCAGTGTCGTCATCAAGACGGGCCGCAAGCGAGTGATCGCCG
>JAYUFI010000110.1:0-7253 GCA_043738805.1 Planctomycetaceae bacterium
AGAGGTCAAACAAACCACGCGCCATCGCATCGGGGCGTCTCCTTCACGAAATCAGCGAGGTGTCATACGCGAGGCCGAGCTTATCACTTTGGCCGAGCGTGGTGATACCGTCGATGATTCCAGTCTACTTTGGAGACGTGATCTCTCGAGCGATTATCGTTTGGCGACTGAGATCGGTTCGGCCTTCGTGGCTTGCTCACCGGTCTTTTGCTGGAAGACTTGAGCGTTGCCTGCGGTCTTGATTGAGCGCGTCGGCTTCGTGTCTCTTCGCGAGGAATTTCTCGCGGATTGATTCGTGGCGGCGATGTTGGCAGATGACTTCCTCTCGGCAGAGCGATCGTTGGTTCGACGTTGCTTCGCAGAGTCAGTCGCGGACATCTCCGTTCCCGGTGCTGCCTTGTCGGCATGATGTGGTTGAGCGGCATTTGATTTCGGGGCAGAGTCATCCATCGGCATTGGATCGCGGCCGTCGCGGAGTTGTTCACCGACCTGCTGCCAGAATTCATCGACTGTCTTGGTGTCTGATTCGCTCGAATGATCGGACGATTGCGAGTCCGTTCCCTCTTGAGTGTCACTGGTTGATTTCGCAGTCGGCGAAGAGGCATCAACATCCGATGCTGGCGAAGCGAGCGCTTCATCATGTGAAGTATCAAGATCACTCAATCGCGACAGATCAGTCGATCTATTTTGAGCGACTTGCGCGGCCAGCGCGAGCAACGTTGTCGACGCACCGGGGCCGCTATAACCGGACGGCATTCCGATGAACGTTGATGTGGGAGGAATGACGACCGCAGTGCTCATGCTTCCGCTCGGAGTGGCAACCGAGTTTGAGCTGGGCTCTGCTCCTGAGCCGGTTGTGAAGCGCAGAACTTCTGGTGCACCGGACGTCGGAGTTGCGAGCGGTCCCGGCTGACCATCGGTCGGAGCGGAATTCGTCGTTGAGCTAGAATCCTCAACGACCACAGGACCGCCCCCAGCCACACCGCCGAAGTACATGATCGGAGTCTTGTAGACCAACAAATCCGCCTGACCAATCTGCGAGAGATCGTTCAAGTCATACGCGGTGATGCCGCTGTCAGAGACGGCATACAAGACGTTGTCGATGCGGACGGTGCGAATGATCGCCGTATCGGAATTGATCTCACCGACGACCGTGATTCCGGTCGCGTCGATGCGCAACACTTCGAGCAATTGATCGTAGACGTAGTTGCCTGACGACTCGTCAAAACGAGTACCGCTCACCGGCACAACCAGCAGGCCATCTGCCGGCGAATACAACAGAGCGTGCGAATCGAATTGTGCAGCGGACCAAGTCCATTGAGCGTTCTCATCCAGAAACTGACGCGCGACAAGTTCCGGAGCGGTCGCGTCAGAAACGTTGAACAGCGACACGTGCGTGTGTGAGTTCCAAGTCCCCGCCTCGCGTTCCTGGCCGATGCCAAACAACAAACCATCACCGGCGGATTGCAGGTAATTTGAGAATCCCGGAATTTCGAGTTTGCCAAGGACGGTCGGATTCGCTGGATCGGTCAGATCAATAGTGAAGAGTGGATCCGTCTGCTGAAAGGTGACGAGGTACGCCGTGTTGCCGATGAAGCGAGCTGCATCCAGTTGCTCACCAGTGGCGAGCCCCGTCACGCTGCCAACTTGATCCAACGTGTCGCCCGCCGTGTCGAACACGAAGAGACCGTTGTCGTTGATCGTGCTCCAAGAACCTTTTGACCAATCAATCGTAGCTGCGGTCGGATCACTTGGGGTCCACTGCGTTGAGTATGAGTGAGTGGCGACATGCAAGTAGCCATCTTGCTCGTCCATTGCGAACTGATTGAGCAACGTACCGGGAACAACTCCGCTCGCCTGCCAGATGACACTCGCTCCATCAACCGTGAACCGATCAATGCGTGTGTCGCTCGACCAACCAAAATTATCGGAGTGGTATTCTGGAGTCGCGATATAAAGCGCGTCTGTCGTCATGTAGACCGTGCTACCGTAGGTCGTCAACAAACTCGTGGCACTTGCCGGGCCGGACCAATCGGCGGTCATGTCGAACGAAACGACAGACAGTACGGATTGAGGATCAACTCCTTGCGGACGCACAACTCCAGTCGCATCCGTCAGCGAGCCTAAATCAGTTTGCGAGCCGTCACTTCCAATTGTGAATGCGTGCGGCAACGAGAGACCGACGATCTGATCTCCCACTCGCGCGACATAATCGTCGAACGATTCATACGTGCGATTCGACACGATCCTCGGCGACCAATATCCGGGGAAATAGTCGGGAGCACCCACTCGACCGCGAACCACCGTGCCGCCATTAAACACTGGCAACTCAGTGGTGATTGGCCCAAGTGTCCCGTCAGTCGGTGCTGAATCAGAAGTCGAATCCAACGTCGAGCCATCGTTGCCTGACGAATCGGTGACCGTTGGGTCGGTCACGACCGGGGCATCGACCGGCGTATCCGTGAAGAGCGGTTCCGGCAAAGCGAGTTGATCTTGGACGATCACATACACCGTGTCGCCGATCGCTCGCGCACTTTGGAAACTGCCGTTTAACGTGTTCTGCTGAACGACGCTTGGAGCCGTTCGATCCGAAATGTCGAAGACCGTGACGCTTGTTTGCTGCTGCCAATTCAACGGCATCATCATGCCGAGTGGAGCAAAACGAACAACTCCGCCACCTCCACCGTACCAGCCGCCGTATCCCGTCTGCGTGATGACCGTCAGCCGATCGCCTGACAAGAACTCACCCACAACGTTGCCGTTCAGCGATGTTTTCGACGCGACATTCAGCGTGCTGTCACCAATTGTGTCAACGATCGTCAAGCCGCTTCCGCGCGCGACATAAATAAACCGACCGTCGGTCTCCACGAAATCCGCTTCATCCACTCCGGCTACTTGATTGTTCGTCGTCGATTGAACTCGATTGTTGCTCGCGGCCGTAGTCATGACCGGCACTGCGTCATCTACAGCACCGCCAACCGCGACATCGTCATACGCATACATCGGCCAGCCGTAGTCGTATTGCGGAATCGCCTGGCCAAACAGGCCGCCCCACCGTTCCTTGGCCATACTCAACAAGTAGTCATGCAGCTCAGCCTCCGTGAAGTACGGAGACGGCGTCGCAGAATCACCTAGTCCGCCGACGGAATAAAAATTGATTTTGACCGGCGGGCCATCACTGGAACCATCCGTCGATCCGCCAGCCGATCCATCCAGCGGAGCTTCAAAATCGACAAACTGATCGTTCGTTGCGTCAGAGCCGATTGCTACAGCGTTTGGATCCGCTGAATCATCGCCGGTGGCGGTATCGCTAGATCCCGTCGGATCGTCGGGAGCAACGGGATCATTCACGGCCACGGAATCGTCAATCGGTATCCCGGTTTGCACGGCCGACAACACGCACCGCGGTTCAAGAACTTCAGCCAGATCGAGCGAAGGGAGTGGGCGGCGCGACATACGCACCACACCAAGACGTCGAGCCTGTCGCATCTGCTGAAGCCAGTCGAGCTGAACCATCGCAATTCTCTTTTCAACCAAAGGGGCGAGCCACTGAGAGATCAGAACACAATCCAATCAAACGGCAGGGCCTACAAACTAATCGTCCAACGACCATTTCCGCAACCGCGTGTTCTCGCGAGCGGCGAATTCCGCCACTCCAAGACCACGTCAGATATTCGGCCAATGCTCGTGGTGAGCCGCAACCGTTCAACCGTCATCGGGTTTACCGACACATTCCCGCTCATCCCGCCAAGCTCCGCCGATTATTTCGTAGGGCGGGCGGCTCGCCTGACCAATAGAGTTAAGGCCGATTTCTGCAAAATTGTGGCGCGACGCGGAGCATCGTGCCACAATGCGAGCCGCCTGTTCTACGATTTTTTCACAGCCTCGAAACGTCTGGCTGCGATCGGCTTGCCTATTTTTCGGTGGAATTGCCAGCCGCTTCCGGTGCGACTTCAGCACCAGCCGGTGCCGCTTTCGATTTCTGCTGCGGCGACACGAGCATGATCACGCCAAAGACAATGATCGCCCCAGCGAAAATGCGAGTCAGCGTTTCGTTGCGATATCCCTTGATCGTGTCCGCCACGAAATAGCTCGTCAGTGTCGCGGCGACAGCCGTCGCCAATGCGACCTTCCAATCGACCAGTCCGTTCTTGACATGTTGGCTTGTGGCCGCGATTGCCGTCGGGACGATGACCGCCATCGACGTCGCGGTTGCAGTCTTCTGATCCAGTCCGAGCAACATCACAAACGCCGGAACCATGATCACTCCGCCACCCACGCCACACAGCGCCGCCAGCATTCCGCTCGCCGCACCGATTCCAAACGGGATTCCCAGCAAAGACAGAAGTTTCATGACAGGGCTCTTCAGAAAGCAGAAAATCAGGACGGCAACGCACGGTCAAAGTCTAGCCGGGATGATTCATCAAGACAGCGCAGCTCGAAATGTCAGGTTTGAAGTTCTTCATCCGCGGTTCGGCTTGGCTATCTGTGGTCAGCCTGAAATTCAAAAACTTACTGCAGATGGCAAGGCCGAACCACGGATAAGAATTCACAAACAATCGTCCTTCAGCGGCAAAATTCACTCCGTCCGCAGTGGGCCAGTTTCGAGACACTCCAGATCGCGGCCTTTGATCTTCTTGATCGCGTGGAGATCATCGTCGTTCCAACGGTTATCGGGTTCGCCAGTGATGAACCAGTCGCTGCCGTTGTCAGCGAGGAACATGCCGTACTTTTTCAGAGCGGTTAGAATCACCTGAGCGGTCTTTGGAAACTTGTGGATGTCGTAATCCGTTCGCAGACGCACACGCAGCCCCATCGGCGGCAACTTCGGATCGCGCGACTGACTCGCGAAATGCGTGGCCGGAAGAATGTAGGCGTGCTGCGACAGGCGGACGGTGAATCGCAGAGCGTGACGAATTTCGCGCTGGACCATCACTTCATCGTACCGCACCAGCCCAGGAAAAATCGGCAGACCCGCTGCGTCCGCCGACGTCCAACCAAGCGGTCGTAACTTGTTGGAACTGAGATCAAAGATCGCGCCGCTTCCGGCTTTCCATTGGCCGGGGCCGTTCGGATGCACGTGAAACAACTCGTACAACAACTTGTTCTGAGTATCGATCAAAAGCACATGCCGATCACCGTCGGGGTCCGCTTTCAGACCACCTTCGATCTTCGGATTCATCGGCATCGGATACGGCCCCTGATCGCTCTCGCCAGCGTACTCGAATTCGATCGCTTGCTTGGGATGATCGGCCGCGACGAACTCATACGGAATCCCGTTCGGCGATCCGCGATAGTCCGCTCCAAAGCACGGAAATAGCGGCTTATCTTCACCGATCGAACGAATGTAATCGCGCGACCGTTCGTGAACCGGCAAGCGTGAGATGTCTTGATTCCAAGGATTGTCCGCCGGAAGAACAGCGATCTCACCGAACGGCGTTTTCAGCACCGGCCCAGTTGTCACCCCATCCGCCGCAGCCCGATCAGCCACACTCTCTTTGGCACTCGCAGTGGTCGTTGCGGTCGATGTTGTTGCGGCTGAATCGTCCCCGTCCAGCGACTTCGGCTGCTTCTCACCCGATTTGACAGCCGGTTGCTGATCGACCGACTGCTTCGTTTCAGCGACGTCGGCCTCGCGATTCGCGTTGGGCCGATCATGCGTTCGAGCCGCCGGATCAACATCCACCTTTTCCACGAGCAGATTGATGCCCAGGATCGCAAGACCAATTGCAAGTCCCAATGCAAATGCTTCACCACGGCTCATAATCATTGCTTGTCTCCGTCAGCGTCCGCCATTCCTGCCGCTTCCAACTGACTGATGAATTCTTCCGACATCCCCGCCGCGCGACGAGCCTCACGTTGAAAGACCTCGCCTCGCGCCTTCTCCGCTCGCAGCGGCCACTTCAGATGCGATTGAAATGCCTCCCAATCAGATTGCTCCGGTGATTTCAAACGCCGCAGCCACTCCAGACCAAATGCCACGTGATAAATCTCATCGCGATGAATCGTCCGCATCAGCGCGGCACCACGCAGATCACCCGCTTGCTCGAATGCGTCCGCGAACTCCAATGTGTGGTCGAGGTTCGCTCCCTCGAAGACTAACGGCAAGCCCGCCAAATAATCCAACACACATTCAAACTGTTGTGACTTCTTCCAGATATAGCAGTTGACCGGCAACGAACCGAACCGCAATCCCAATGTCGCGGCTCGCTCCAAGTGCATTCGAGTATGCCGTTGTTCGTCCGCCATAATTGCCGTCATGCCGCTGCGAAACTCACGCGGAGCATCCGGGAAAGCCACCAAAACCCACGCCATCACTTCCAGTGCTTGCAGTTCATGATTCGCCATGATGTGGTGTGCGATCGCTCGCTTCACGGTCTCTTTGAATGCACCCAGCTTCGGCATCGACGGAGCCGCGCGTCGCGGTGCGAACTGCAATTCCGCCGATCGCGCCGGCTGCTCAGGACGCCACGCCTCTCCCGGCCGCTCGTCCGTCAGTGGCTCCTCCGCGCGAGCTAACTTTTCATCCAGCGACTCGCTTCGCAGAATGCGTTCGGCAAAGTCACGCAGTTCCATCGTCAGCCTCCCCGTCTAACCTCGGCCACCTTCGCAGCAGGTCTCACAAATCGCGTGACACTGCGAACGTTTTTTGATTCAGCCCACGTAACGCTCCTCGTTCTGAATACTTTCATGTCAGGACTTCCGTATTTTTCGCTCGGCCCACGGTCCCAATTTCTCGCGAAAGATCTTCACGTTATGCCGGATATCAACCGGCAACGACGGATGAAACAGAACAGTTTGAATCGACGCCGTCAATGAGTTACCTCGCGCGAGTTCGAGTAGCTCATCGCGAAATCGTTCTTGATCGGCTCGTGTCTCCGGAAACTGTCCGGCATCCGGTTCGACCACAATCACCGGTTGTTGATTCGGCTTGGAACCAACGCCGACCAATGCCGAGCGAAACACACGCGGATGATTGTTGAAGATCGCCTCGCATGGAATTGTGAACATCCGCCCGAACTGCGTCTCGACGATGTGCGCCTTCCGCCCGCAGAACCAGAGCCGATCTTGTTCGTCGAGATACCCCGCGTCGCCCATGCGATGCCAGAAGTAAGAAGATGATTGACGAACGGAATCGGAGACAACCTTCGCCGCCGCAGTCGCATCGGGACGACGAAAATACTCGCGAGTCGTCGAAGGGCCGCGAACGAGAATCTCGCCGATCGCGCCTCGCGGAAGCTCGCGCAGTTCGG
>JAYUFI010000111.1:0-7232 GCA_043738805.1 Planctomycetaceae bacterium
ACCGGCGTCGCTACGGGGCGTGCGTAGCGAATGAGGCTTCGTCAGCATCTCATACATCTCCGGCCGACGATCGGCGAGGCGGTCGATTGCGTGTTTGCCGGGGACACGGGTGACTCGTTTGTTGCGCGACTGCTGAGGATCGATGTCGGCATACAAGATCGTTGGCTGAGTGCTTTCGGTGCTCGCCAGTGTGCAGCCGCTGGGGCCACAGATGCGGCTGCGACCGATGAAGGGAAAGCCGCGTTCCTCGCCGACTCGATTCACGGCCATGAAGAAGACGGCGTTCTCCATCGCTCGCGTGTTGAGTGTGTGTTCGGCGACGCATTCGGCTCCGGGCGGCCAGTTCGTCGGTAGCACGATCAAGTCCGCTCCCAGCAAAGCCAGTGATCGAGTCGCTTCCGGAAACGCCGCGTCGTAGCAAATCAACATGCCGACCTTCACGCCGTCGATCTCAAAGACGGCGAAGGGGCGATCGCCGTAGGTCGTCTTCATGTCGATCCCCAAGTGCGGTAAATGCACCTTGCGATAAGTTCCGATGAGGCCATTCGGCCCGACGAGCGCCGTCGCGTTGAAGAGGCGATCACCCTCTTTTTCCAGGAGTCCAAACACCGCGAAGACGCCGAGTTCTTTGCACGCACTCGCGAACCGTTCCGTGGCTGGCCCCGGAAGCGTTTGAGCGTGAGGCATCGCCTCCTCAACGCTGCTGAAGCAGTAACCGCTCAACGCGCATTCGGGAAAGACGGTGAGCGTCGCTCCGGCAGCGGCGGTCTCTTTTAGCTTGGTCAGCATCGCCTGCAAATTGGCCTCCGGCTGACCGAGCGTCACATCCATCTGCACTCCAGCAACTCGCATGAGCTTTCCTTCCAGGCGTAGCACAGGCGGCTCGACTGTGTGGTTTTGTCTGAGGAAATCACAGGCGAGCCGCCTGTGCTACGGGAACTGTATCTCGGCCACGGCTGCGGATCGACCACGACGCAGCCAACGAAAACGGCCGGAGTCAAACTCCGGCCGTTGGCGTAATTGGTTTACTGATGCGAGCGACTTACATCCACTCTTTGATCACGCGGCCCTCGAGCAATCGCACTGGGCGACCGTCTGGGCTTTGTACGTGCAAATCGAGCGGCAGGCCGAGCTTCGAGTACAGCGTCGCAGCGATGTCGGCACTCTGGTATTCGTTCTTCGCCACGAGACCGCCGTCGGCGTCGGTCGCTCCGAGGACACTGCCGCCGGGAATGCCCGCTCCAGCCATGATGGCGAAGCCGGTACTCGACCAGTGATCGCGGCCGCTCGCGCTATTGATCTTGGGCGTGCGACCGAAGTCCGTCAGCCAACAAACCAGCGTCTTGTTGAGCATCCCTTGCTCTTCGAGATCGGCCAACAACGTCGGCAGAGCTTGATCCACGGGCGGGATGCGAGTCACTTTCAAACTCTTAAAGTTGTCCGCGTGCGTGTCCCAGCCGCCATCGGTCACAGTGACGAATCGCACGCCCGACTGCACCAGCCGCCGAGCGAGCAGACAGCTTTGTCCGAACTTCGTGCGACCGTAACGATCTCGCAGCTTCGGATCTTCCGCTTGAATCTCGAACGCTCGCTTCGTTTCCGGTGCGGTGATCATGTCGAGCGCCGTTCGGAAGTGCTCATCGAGCGCGGCGAAGCGTTCGGGCTGCACATCGGCCTTCTTCTGCAAGGCATCAACCGTATTGAGCATTTGGCGTCGGCGATCGACTCGCGTCATCGAGACCCCTTGCGGCGGCGTGATGTCGCGAACCGTGAAGTTATCGGTGTTCGGATCGCTGAGCATCTCGAACGGGTTGTGCGCGATCCCCAAAATGCCGGCTGTGCCGCCACCAAAGCGATGGTCAACACTGCTGCCGAGCTGAATGAACGGTGGCAACACAGACTTAAATCCGTGATACATGCTCACGACCGAACCATAAGTTGGATACGTCATCGCTGGATTGAATCGTCGGCCGGACATCACCCATTGATCCGCAGTACCATGACTGCCGTTAAGCGGATTCCAACCTCGCAGCAATCCGTAGCGTTTCAACTCGCGAGCCATGTTGGGCAGGATCTCGGTGAACTGCACGCCCGGAACCGCAGTGTCGATCACCCCGAACTCACCGCGAACACTGACCGGCGCGTCGGGCTTCGGGTCGAAAGTGTCGTGATGGCTCGTACCACCTTGCGTCCAGATCAGGATGCAGTTCATATCACTGCCGGATGAAATCCCGGTCTTCGCCATCGCTTGTTTGGCCGCGAGTGCCATCGGTAGCGAAACACCCAAACCGGCCAACGAACCGATCTGCAAAAAGCCTCGACGAGAGACACGCTCACAATCGCGGAAGTTGCTGATGAGAAAATTCAGCATGGCGAGACTCCGTGGCAGGATCGGTTGGGTGGGATAGACCGCCGGAAAGCGGGACTACGAAACTTTTGGAGGGCCGACACTATGGCCGACCGGCAATCTGAAATCAACACGTGCTTATGCCAGACGGACAAATTATGCTATCGGCCAATCTCGCCGACAGCGTGATTTTGATATGTTGCTCCTGCCAACCCTCCCTCCTCAACGGTATCGGTCGAACAATTTGCCGGGCCGTTCCTGCCAAATGCCCATCCTTGGAGGCCGTTTTTATGAACAGGCTTTTGCTTGCGGTTGTGGTTTCGTTTGCTGGCAGCCTTTTTGCTCAACCCGCTAAGGCGGCTGATCCGGCTGGTTTCTTGGTAACTCCAGCCGAAGTGCGATTGTCCGGCAATCTGGCTCGTGCGCAATTCGTTGTGACGCGAGCGGATGCTGGCGGGCAGATTGGCGAGCGGTCGGAAGACCTGACTCACGGTGCGGTGTTTCAGTCAAGTGACGCGAATGTCGTGGCCGTTGATGCGCGGGGGCAGTTGTTGGCGAAAGCAAATGGCTCGGCGAAAGTGAGCGTAAAGGTCGGCGACGTGATGAAGGAAGTCGCGGTCACGGTTGAGAAGGTCGAACCGATTGCAAAGGTCGGCTATGTCGAACAGATCGCGCCGATCCTCAATAAAGCTGGATGCAGTATGGGGGCGTGTCATGCGGCTCAGTACGGACAGGGCGGATTCAAGCTGTCGGTGTTTGGGAGCGAACTGGATCAAGACCGCGAGGCGATCGTCCGCGATCGCGCTCAGCGGCGGTTGAGTCTTGTTGAGCCGGGAGAAAGTCTGTTTCTCAAAAAGCCGACGATGCAGTTGCCGCATGGGGGCGGCAAACGGCTCGCGGCGAACTCGGTCGATTACGAGTTACTCAAAGCGTGGATCGCGAACGGGGCACCCGCGCCGGATGCGAAGGCTCCGTTGGTGACGAAGGTCAGCGTCTTCCCGGCGAAGCGAGTCGGGGTTGTCGGATTGAAGCAGCAACTTCGCGTTGAGGCGACGTACTCGGACGGCACAACGCGCGATGTCACGGCGTGGGCGAAGTACGACTCAATGGACGACGGCATGATGTCCGTCAACGGTGACGGGCTGGTCACGGTCACGGGACAAGGGCAAGCTCCGGTCATGGTCCGTTTCGAGGGTCAGGCGGAGATTGCGCTGTTCGTCATTCCGTATCGAGACACGATCGAACTGACCGGTTGGCAGAACAGCAACTTCATCGACGAACTCGCGTCGGCGAAATTCAAGGAACTCGGTATCGATCCCTCACCGCTGTGCGACGACGCGACGTTTCTCCGCCGAGCGTTCCTGGATGCAACCGGATCGCTGCCGACAATCGATGAGACGACGGCGTTTCTGGCTGACTCGGATGCGAACAAGCGGACGAAACTCATCGACCGGTTGCTCGGCCTGACGGGCGATCCGAAGCTCGACATCTACAACGACGCGTATTCGGCGTGGTGGACGCTGAAGTGGTCGGACCTGCTGCGAAACACGACCGCTGGCCGCGCCGAGCAAGGGATGTGGGCCATGCACAACTGGATGCGGACGGTCTTCCGAGAGAACTGGCCCTACGACCGCATGGTTCGCGAATTGGTGACGGCGAAAGGTTCGGTCTTCAGCAACGGCCCGGCGAATTACTACAGCGTCAACAACAACCCGACCGAGGCGACTGAAGCGACCGTGCAATTGTTTCTCGGCGTGCGGATGGAATGTGCCAAGTGCCACCATCACCCGTTCGAGAAATACACCCAAGGGGACTACTACGGCTTCGCCGCGTTCTTCGCCCGCGTCAGCAACAAGGGGAGCGAAGAGTTCGGCCTCTTCGGTGGCGAGTCGGTCGTCATCATCCGCAACGCGGGTGAGGTGAATCATCCGAAAACCGGCAAACGCTTGCCGCCAACGCCGCTCGAAGGGGAGCCCGTCGATCACCCGCTCGACCGCCGCATCGCGCTCGCCGAGTGGATGACCTCGAAGAACAACGCGATGTTCGCGCGGTCGATCGTGAATCGTTACATGGCCTACCTCATGGGCCGAGGCTTGGTTGATCCCGTCGATGACATGCGCTCGACGAATCCGCCCAGCAACCCGCCGCTGATGGACGCTCTGGCGAAACAATTCACCGAGTCCGGCTTCAATCTGAAGCAATTGATGCGAACCATCATGACCTCGCGGCTGTATCAGCTCGACTCGCAGCCGACCGCGACGAACGCCAGCGATCACCGCTTCTATTCGTATTACCGAGTCAAACGCCTCTCCGCCGAAAGCCTGCTCGACGCGATCGACCGCGCCGCCGGAACGCAGACGAAATTCAAAAACCTGCCGCTGGGTACGCGAGCGATCGAACTCCCTGACGCCGAGTACCCCGATTTCTTTCTCAACGTCTTCGCCAAACCGAAGCGCGCGTCCGTCTGCGAATGCGAGCGTTCCCCCGATGAAAACCTCGCGCAAGCCCTGCACACGCTCAACGGCGACATCCTGGCCAACAAGATCGCCGACGCGAAGGGCCGCATCGCGAAGCTGCTCACCGTGGAAAAGGACAAGCCCGCGAAATCCCACGACGAGATCGTCCGCGAGCTGTACCTCGCCGCCCTCTGCCGCCCGCCTAGCGAGGCCGAACTCGCCGCCAGCAAACAATTCCTCAGCACCGCCGGCTCACCGAAAGAGTGCTACGAAGACCTGATGTGGGCTTTGATCAATAGCAAGCAGTTTTTGTTCGTGAGGTAACGACGTGGAGAGTCAGCAATACGATGCTGCCGATTTGGAGCGGTCATACGTGGCATGTGAAGCAGTAGGTAGGCACTACGAGCGAGTCATTCAGAATTGTGATCCTACAACAGGACGTTCAAGTGTTTGCGGACCTTGGATTGATCGTGTTATTTACCTCGTGATGGTGATTCGTTGCGACATGGATCAAAATGGTTTTTCATCCCTGATTCAACAGAGTCTGAGCCTTGATGATCTACGATTCGTAGTCGATGCATTCGAGCGACTGGAAGAAAAAGAACTTGCCGTTGAGTTTCAATTGGTGTTGGAAGCCACTGTCACTTCGGGATACGAACTCAATAAGTGTGGCTACCAGATTGACGATCCGCTTTGGGATCAACTTGAAGCGATCGGGGAGCGGATTCGTGAAATCGGTCGCCTGTGGTCTATCGACGAAAAGCTTCTCAAGCTAATACCTGTCGATTGCTTCGGCCCGTGAGAAAACACAATGCATGATCAATAATCGCTGGGCCTTCACTGAATGGTCACGGCGTCTCAGCGTTGACCGACTACAAATCTTTTCTGGACCTTGAATATGGCCGTCACGATTGATGAAGCACGTTCCGCTGTCATGCAACTGAGTCCGCAAGAGCGGCATGTGTTGGCATACGAGATTCTAGACAGCGTCGAGTCGGACGACGACATCGAAGATTCCGCAGAGATGGCTGCGATCATTGCCGAACGCGCCACCAAAGTTCGGTCCGGCAGTTTCGTCGCTCACGATTGGAAAGACACGATTGCCGAAATGAAGGCGGCGCTCCAGGAGCATCGAAAGTCGCGGCCATGAACCTTCGAATCTTGGATGAAGCCAAGGCCGAGGCTTTTGCCGCGGCGTTCTCCGTGGAAGGTGAACGCCTCGGACTCGGTGATGCATTTCAAGTTCTCTTCGAGCAGACCTTGCAAAGCATTTCCGATATGCCCGAATCGTTCGCCCGATACGAGTACGCTCCCAAAGGAACCAACATCCGCAGGGCGGTCATGCGTCGGTTCCGTTATGTCGTTTATTTCGAAGTCTTTCCCGAGGAAGTTTTAGTCTACGCCGTCGGACACAGCAGTCGCCGACCTAACTGGTGGCGTAAGCGACGCCAGCCCTCTTGAACTTCAACGTTCTCAGGTTCCAGTGACGCACGGAGTCCATCAAGTGTTGCAACTCATCGACACGTCAACATTGAGAGAAAAGCGGCTGGCCCTCGCTGCCGCATTCGGCTCAGCGGACGTGATAGAAAGCTTGCCGATCAGACTTCCCGACCGCTATCGCACGCAAATCGAGATAGCCGCCTCGTTGCTTTCAGCAAGTGATGCGACGAGATTCGCGTGTGACTGCGCTGGTCGAGTGCTTGAACGATGGGAAGATCTTTTCCCGTACGATCAGCGACCACGAAATGCACTTGAGGCCGCTCGGTCATGGTTAAACGGAGTCGGCACAGCACAGTCTCTAAAGGCTGCGGGGCGAAGTGCGTCTGATGCCGGGACGGAACACGGCGATAGATCAAATCTCCCCGTCGATCATCCAGAATTGACCGCAGCTCTTGACGCTGCTGATGCCGCGTCGCACGCTGCATTGGCGGCTGATGACGTGACTTGGTCGCATCAACTCAGACCGCCAATCCCGAACATGGTCTTCGGCGCTGTCGGACGTTGTGCGCATTTCGCGACTCATGCCGCAAAAAATGAACAAGCAGAGAGGCACTGGCAGAAGGCGCGGTTAGCCGAGCTTCTCCTGGAATCTGAGAACAAGGCGGAACACTGTTGATTCACTAAAACGGCGCTCGCCGCGTACTGACGGTTGTGAGTGATCCAATGAGAATAGAAACGAGGTTGAAGATGCTTGGTCGTTTTTCGATGTCGATTGTTTGCTTCGCGGTCTTCGTGGCGACTGTATCCCAATCAGTGTCCGCGCAAACCGCCTACCCGATGCTGATGAGCCTCAAGCCTGTTGCCGTGCAAGTGGGGACGACCAGCGAGATTACGGTCAACTCGCGGTACTCGATGCACGCGGCGGAGAGTGTGTTGATCACCGGGGGCGGCGTGTTGGCAGAGGTGATTCCGCCGGAAGTGAAGAAGGA
>JAYUFI010000112.1:0-2735 GCA_043738805.1 Planctomycetaceae bacterium
GCGACAGGCTTTGTCTTCAATCGGGATCAGCAGCTCCACACGACGATCGAGGTTTCGCGGCATCCAATCGGCGGACGAGATGAAAACTCGCTCGTCACCGCCGTGATAAAAGAAGAACAGCCGCGCGTGTTCGAGGAAACGATCGACGATGCTCACGACCGAGATGTTTTCGCTGAGCCCTTTGACTCCCGGTCGCAGGCAGCAGATGCCGCGAATGTTGAGTCGGACCTTCACGCCCGCTTTCGAGGCGGCGTACAGCGCGTCGATGATCGCCGGGTCCACCAGCGAATTGAGCTTCGCGATGATGATGGCTTTTTGGCCTTGTTGCTTGCGTTGCGTCTCCGCCTCGATCATCTCCAGCAACTTCGGACGCAGGCCGAGCGGAGCCATTTCGAGTTTGCGGAATCGTTGCGGTTGCGAGTAACCGGTGATCGCGTTGAAGAAGCTCGTCGCGTCAGCACCGAGTTCTTCGTCGCGAGTCATGAAGCTGACGTCGCTGTAAAGCCGCGCGGTGATTTCGTTGTAGTTGCCTGTCCCAAAATGAATGTAGCGAGCAATCCCTTGCGGCTCGCGGCGAACGATGACCATGCACTTCGCATGCGTCTTCAAACCTTTGACGCCGTAGATAACCTGCGCTCCGGCCATCTCCAAACTGCGTGCCCATTCGATGTTGCGAGCCTCATCGAAGCGAGCCTTCAATTCCACAATTGCTGTAACGTATTTCCCTTTTTCTGCCGCGCGTTGCAGAGCGGCGACGATCGGGCTGTTGCGGCTCGTGCGATAAAGAATCTGCTTGATGGCCAACACGTCGGGATCATCCGCCGCCTCTTCGAGCAGTCGCAGCACTGGCTCGAAGCTCTCATACGGATGAAACAGCATCAGGTCTTGCCGCTGCAAAACCTGAAACATGCTCGATCCGAGATCAACGCTTGGCGATGGCTGCGGCGGCCACGATTCGTACCGCAAATGCTCGAAGCCCGACCGATCGGTGAGCTGCATGAACGCCGACAAATCGACCGGTCCCGGCACGACATAGACGGCTTCGTTCGGAATCTGCAACGCCGTTTGCAAGAACGCCAGCAACGGCGTCGAGGCTCGATCCGAAATCTCCAGTCGCACACACGCTGCCGTGCGACGTGCTTCGAGGACTTCTTCCATCTCGGCGAGCAAGTCGGGAGCAAGGTCTTCGCGAGCACTCAAATCGGCATTGCGAGTCAGCCGAAACGGCACGCATTCGCGAATCGGCTCGCCTGGAAAAAAACGATCGACGAATTGAGCGACAACATCTTCGACCAACATGAACTCATGCCCGCCTTCCGACGGCAACGTCACGAATCGCGACGTCCCTTTGCCGAACGGAATGATCGCAAAGCGCGGACGTTGTTCGGCGTCACCGGGCGAGGGTTCCAAATGCACGCAGACGTTGAGCGTTTGATTCGTGAGCAACGGGAAATCGTCCGACGACGTGACCGCCATCGGCGTCAGCACACTGGCGAGTTCACCATCGAAAATCTGCTCGACAAGTTTGAGTTGCCGTGAAGTCAATTGTGTGCGCGCGGCCTCGTCTGTTGTTTGAACGGTGGTATCGCTCGCACTTTTGGAAATCGACAACGACTTGACGACCTCACTGACCGTGAGCGATGCGACCGAGCTGCGTGACGATTGGATATGCCGAATGCCAGCCGCAGCCAGCTTGGGCTCTAAGTCCTCCAAAAAGCAGGCGTACTGCTCGACGATCATGTGATGCGCCCTCACGCCAATCTGCTCAAGCTGTTGTTCTGGCGTTAACCCCGCCGGATCGGGGTTTGAACTCCCTTGAGCGACGAGCATCTGCAAACTGCCGACGCGCACCATGAAGAACTCATCGAGATTCGACGCTGTAATCGCCAAGAATTTGAGCCGTTCGAGCAACGGCACCGACACATCTTGAGCCTCCGCAAGCACGCGCTGGTTGAACTCCAGCCAGCTCAGTTCACGGCTGAGATATTTAGAAACGGATTCGGTCATGGTGTGGATCAATGTTGGCAATAAGCAAAGAAGCTCGGCGTCAAGAACGCGGCCACAATAGGGAGCGTAACGTAACGGGCGACTGTTAACTCGCCAAAGCACTGACGGCGCAGGCCGATGGAAACGTGATTGCGACCGAGGATTTCGAGTTTCTTGGAAAGGTCAATCTTGCTGACACTCGACAACATTTCGGGGACCAACGCCCAATAGACAGCGCACACAATGCACATCGTGCATCCGATTTTTCTCACCATCGCTCGACTTGAGTCGTTCCGCTGTCATCCACTAGACTCTGTTCCGTGTTCGATACCCGATAGTGTAACGGTAGCACAACAGATTTTGGTTCTGTTTGTCCAGGTTCGAATCCTGGTCGGGTAACTCGTATCTATTGCACCGGGCTGAACCGGAACGAAACCCCGCGAAATCGCGGGGTTTTTTCATTTCTGGATTTCCGGCGGGGCGAACAATTCCCTTCATTTCGCCTATTTCCGCTCCTGTGTACGTCGGATTTTGCGTCGGATTCGTTGTGGCACGATCGAAGTCCGTTTCGGTCAGGTGGAGGTAGTGCTCTTCGGCAACCGCCACAGAATTTCCCATCCACGAGCAAACGACGTGAGCCGGATACGTTTTCGCCAATTCCGTTTGTCGAGACGCTCGGAGGTTGTGGAAGACTCGTTCCCAAGGTTCCATGCCTGCGCGGTGAATGATCTTGAACATCTTGGTCCGAA
>JAYUFI010000113.1:0-7215 GCA_043738805.1 Planctomycetaceae bacterium
GAACTGTGCGGCTGGGGTCACTACAAGATGCGGGCTCAACTGACGGTCGAGCGAGAAGTGGAATTTCAAGACTACCTGAAGAAGTTGCAGACCGATCAAAACTACGATGGCTTCCCCGCGTCTGACAGCGTGGCGAAGAAAGAGGATTAATCATGAGTACTGCGGAAGTCGCCTTGGGACATGATCGTGATCATTCCCATGATCACGACGCCCACGGACACGGTCATCACGAACTGTCGTTCATCCAAAAGTACGTCTTCTCCGAAGACCACAAGATGATCGGCTTGCAGTTCTTGTTCACAACGCTGTTGATGCTGTTCCTCGGCGGCGGTTTGGCGTTGGGTGTCCGTTGGCAAGTCGCTTTTCCTTGGACCGATCTGCCAATCTTGGGCCGTATTCTCTTCAGTGAGACCGGCGGGCAGATGTCGCCCGAGTTCTACACGATGCTCTTCACCATGCATGCCACGGTGATGATCTTCTTGGTCATCATCCCGATTCTGGCGGGAGCGTTCGGCAACTTCCTGATTCCGTTGATGGTTGGAGCGGACGACATGGCGTTCCCGAAGCTCAACATGATGAGCTACTGGTTCATGTGGCCGGCGATTCTGTTCTTCGGCTTGAGCTTCTATCACGGCGGTGCCGCAGCAGGTTGGACGTCGTACCCGGTGCTGTCAGATTTGCGTCAGTCGGCTCCGTACTCCGGGTCGGCTCAGACGTATTGGCTGCTGGGTGTGACGTTCGTCGGTGTCTCGTCGATGATGGGCTCGGTCAATTACATGACCACGATCATCAATATGCGGGCTCCAGGGATGACACTGTTCCGGATGCCGCTGACGATTTGGGCCATGTTTATCACGGCCATTCTACAGGCGTTCGCTCTGCCCGTGTTGACGGCGGCCGGGTTCATGCTGGTGTTTGATCGATTGGATTTCGGCGGGTACTTCGAGGGGATTCATTCGACCTTCTTCGTGCCGTCCGGTTTGGTGGTCAACAACGCCGATCCGACAGTCGGCGGCGGACAGCCGCTGTTGTGGCAGCACCTCTTCTGGTTCTACTCGCACCCCGCCGTCTACATCATGTTGTTGCCCGCGATGGGTATGGTCTCGGACATCCTCGCCTGCATGTGCCGCAAGCCGATCTTTGGCTATAAGCCGATGGTCTACTCGATGGCCGCGATCGCCGGGCTGGGCTTCATCGTGTGGGGCCACCACATGTTTACGTCGGGCATGAACCCGGCGCTCGGCATGACGTTCATGGTCTCGACGATGATGATCGCGCTGCCGTCCGCCGTGAAAGTTTTCAACTGGATCGGCACGATCTGGGGCGGGCGAGTTCAATTCAATGTGCCGATGCTGAACTGCACGGCGTTCGTTTCGATGTTCATCGTCGGCGGGTTGAGCGGCATCTTCATGTCGTCCGTGCCGACGGACATTTACTTCCACGACACCTACATGATCGTGGCTCACTTCCACTACATCATCTTCGGAGCGACTCTGTTTGGCGTCTTCGGTGGGATTCATTTCTGGTTCCCAAAAATGTTCGGCAGGATGATGAACGAGACTGTCGGGAAGTGGCATTTCTTCCTGACCTTCATTGGGTTCAACGGTACGTTCTTCCCGATGCACATGTTGGGGATCGCCGGCTTCCCGCGGCGCTACGCCGATCCGTACTTGCATCCATATCTCGAACACCTGATGCCGCTGAATCAGTTCATCACGTACTCGGCGATCCTGATGGGGTTCGCTCAGTTCCTGATGCTGGGCAACTTCTTCGTGAGCATCTTCAACGGGAAGAAAATTGGCCGAAATCCGTGGAACGCCAACGGACTGGAGTGGACTGCTCCGTCGCCTCCAGGTCACGGCAACTTTGACATTCTGCCGGTCGTTTATCGCGGACCGTATGAGTATTCGACACCGGGGCAAGTCGATCGCGATTTCCTGATGCAGACTGATCCGCCGCTGCGCAAGACGGTGGGTGCCGTGGCCGCTGCTCCGGCTGCCCATCATTAGTTCCCCCCCACCGAGCTTGCCTCGGTGGATTAGGGCTTCTGCACTAGGACGACATTGAGTGTCGCTGGTGAAGAAGCTCGTAGTGCAAAAGCCCGGCTCCACCGAGACAAGCTCGGTGGGGGCGATTTGAGTTCGTTTATGAGACATTCATGACGCCGCTTGTTCCCAATCGCTGGCTCCATCGCTACGCCGTCTTGACGGCGGCGGTCGCGCTGTTGCCGATTGGGATGGGGGCGTTGGTGACAACGCTTGGAGCGGGAATGGCCTTTCTCGATTGGCCGACTTCGGACGGGCAGAACATGTTTCTGTATCCGTGGCTTAGCGACTTTCGAGCACATCCCGACAAATTCGTCGAACACGGGCATCGTTTGGCAGGCAGTCTGATCGGCATGTTCTCGATCGGTTTGGTGGTGTGGACGCTGCGAACGGAATCGCGAACTTGGGTGCGACGGTTGGCGATCGGAATTCTGTGTGCTGTGATCGGCCAGGGATTGTTGGGCGGCTTTCGAGTGATCGCGGACGCTCAAGTCGCCGCATTGGTACATGGCGTTTGTGCCTCGCTGATCTTCTCGATCATTGGTTTGCTCGCGTTGGTGACGAGCCGACGATGGATTGAAATTGGCAGCGAGCCGCGTTCAACCGCTGAGATTTCGAGTGGTCTTGTACTGCTGGCGGTGATGACTTCGCTGGCCATGCTGGGGCAATCGGTCGTTGGTGGATTCATTCGCCATTTTGGAAGTGCGTTGCACGAGCATTTGGGCGGCGCGATTTTCTTAACGGGTCTCAGTGTGACGACGATCGTGGCTTGCTGGCGAACGGGGCAGACTTGGTTGCGATCAGCAACGATATGCTTGTTGGCCGTTCTGTTTGTTCAGTTGATCCTGGGGGCCGGTGCCTGGGTGACTCGGTTTGGTTTTCCACCTGCTGGTTATGTGGCGGTCCAGCAGGCTCCCGAACAAATTGTGATTCGATCGCTGCACACGGTGGTGGCGATGTTTGCGTTGTTTGCGTCCGTGCAATTGGCGGCGCGAGTGCTCCGGCTGCGGAGCGTGGGACTGAGTAACCCGACGCGTGAGCGAGGGCGAACGGTGCCAGCGGTTGTGAATTCGGAGCGTGTGGGAGCGCACGCCCTCGCTCACGCTTCGGGTTACTGTGTGGACAACGTGGACGCGACTTTGGCGGGAGGTGCTGTGCGATGAGCATTGCCGTTGAATCTCCTGCCTCAACGATCGAGTTGTCGGCCACGCAGTCGATCGCCCGCTGGCGCGATTATCTGACGCTGACGAAGCCGCGCATCGCGGTGATGGGTTTGGTCACCGTCGCATTGGGATTCATGCTGGGCACGACGGGTGAATGGCAGTCGGAGCGGTTGGCTCACGCGCTGTTGGGGATCGGTCTCGTAGCGGTCAGTTGCAGCGTATTGAATCAGTGGTTGGAGCGAGACTCCGATCGGCTGATGGCTCGGACGGCGAATCGTCCGCTGCCGGCGGGGCGATTGTCGGCGAACGAAGTTTTGGTGTTTGGCGTATTGGTCGGCACAATTGGTCTGGCCGATTTAGTTTTGGCGGTCAACGTGACGACGGCCCTGTTGGCCTTCGGGACGTTACTGTTGTACGTGGCGGTCTACACGCCGTTGAAGCGAAAGACTTCGTTGTGTACGGCGATTGGAGCAATCCCCGGCGCGATGCCGCCGGTGCTCGGTTGGGTGGCGGCGGGCGGAGAATTGGATGCCGGAGCGTTCGGGCTCTTTGCGACGTTGTTCGTGTGGCAGTTCCCGCACTTCTTGGCGATCGCTTGGTTGTATCGGCATCAGTATGCGTCGGCCGGTTTGAGGATGCTGCCACAAGCTGAGCCGCGTCCGCGAGTCACCGGTTGGATGTGTGTGGCTTATGCACTGGCTCTGATTCCGGTCAGTCTGTTGTTGAAGGACGCGGCGTTGGCGGGGAATTTGTTTGCAGTGGTCGCGTTGGTTTTGGGATTGGGTTACGTCGCGGTTTCCGTCCGTTTCTTGCTGGATGAGTCGGTGCGAACCGCTCGGCAGTTGTTGTGGTTTTCGTTGGTGTATCTACCGACGTTGTTGTTGGTTTTGACCTGGGATCATTGGCGGTTGCTGAGTTGAGGCTGGATGCAGATTTCAGATCTCAAAAGTCGCAGTTTTCAAATAGCAAATTTCAGTTAGCAGATTTCAAAAATGTCGCACTCACCTTCACACGGCTCCGTTGTTCCGCCCATCAAGATGGGGTTGGCGATTCCCAACTCCAAGCTCTGCCTGTGGCTGTTCCTCGGCACCGAAATCATGTTCTTCACCGCCTTCATCGGCACGTACATCGTGCTGCGGTTGGGATCGAAGGGCTGGCCGACGAACCCGGATGTCACGCACATCAAGGTCTTCTGGGGCGGGCTCAACACGTTCGTGCTGATTCTGTCGAGCTACTTTGTGGTGGTCGCTCATGAGGCAATGAATCAACACAATTTTGCGAAGGCACAGAAGTTCTTGCAGATGACGTTTGCGTTGGCGGTGGTCTTCCTGGGGATCAAGTCCTACGAGTACTACGGCAAGATCGACCACGACATTCTGCCGGGACGTATTGCCGAAAACGATTACCAAGCGAAGAAGAAGGTGCTCTCGGAATCCGAGAAAATGGTGTCCAATCGACTGACAGGTCTCGTCAAGCAACTCAATAGTTTGAAGGTCGAGTACGCCAAACCGGAACCGGCGAACGATCAGGCGAAGTTGCGAGCGGTGATTCAAGATGCCGTCGGCAAGTTGAAGGCCACGAATAGCCCGTCGCTGGCGGACTATGAAGGCTTCGTCGAAATGGACAAGGCTTTCGGTGAGATGAAGCAGGCGATCCTGGCCGAACAAATCACGGCCAGTGAAGTGGGCAAGAAACTGTCTGACTTGCAGGCGAACGCTCAATGGGGCTCGTACTTCAAATCGGTTCACGCGCCGCACCCGATTCTGTACGGCAACATCTTTGCGTCGTGCTACTTCATCATGACCGGCTTCCATGCAATCCACGTCGTGATCGGCATGATTCTGTTTGTGATCGTGTTGAAGCAGGGCTCGGACTTGGATGGGAAGTGGACTGACTTCGTGGAGAACAGCGGCCTGTATTGGCACTTCGTGGATTTGGTGTGGATCTTCCTGTTCCCGCTGCTTTACATCCTGTAGTGATTGAACTTGGTCTCGTAGAGCAAAAGCCTGCGAGCCACCGACACAAGGTCGGTGGGGTTTGAAGGAATTTTGAAATGCATGACGATCATGGTGGTCACGGCCATCCGAATTACTTTCTGGTGTTCGCTGCGCTATGCGGATTCACGGTCATGTCGATATTGGCCGACGTCATTACTTTGCCCTCCTACGGTGTCAAAGTTGTCGTGGTGTTGGCGGTAGCAACCTCGAAGGCGTTGTGCGTGATGTCGTGGTTCATGCACTTGAAGTATGAACGCGGTTGGAAATACGTGTTGCTTGCTCCGACCACCATTTTGGCGTTGGGTCTGCCATTGGCTCTGACGCCGGATATCGGCGAGAAATATTACACGCTTGACGTCCCGCAAGTGGATGACTTCGCCGAAGCCTCGGCTCATGCGGCGGAGCACGGTCCACATGCGGAAATGCCAGCGGAATCCGGAACACACGTAGAAGCCAAGTAGTTCGTTTGAGTTCTCCGATTTCGGCCCGGCTGCTTGATCGCAGTCGGGCTTTTTGTTTTGAAGGAGACTAGCACGACGCGCCATTGAGTAGTCGAGGCCAACACCACTTGCTCTCGTAACATTCGTTGGTGCGTCGTACTTGGATCAAACGCCTTTTGGCCGACACGAATTGAGTAAGAACATGGCCGCTGAAGTTGCCATCGGAGTCGAACATCTGTCGCACGCTTATGCCGAGCGGCTGGCGCTCGATGACGTGAGCTTCTCGATTCATCGCGGTGAGATTTTCGGTCTGCTGGGGCCGAACGGCGGTGGGAAGACGACGCTGTTTCGAGTGCTCTCGACGTTGTTGACAGTGCAGTCGGGGCGAGTCAATGTGCTCGGTTTGAATGCCGACGATTCGGCGGCGGCCATTCGGCGGCAGATCGGGGTGACGTTTCAAGCTCCGAGTCTCGATCGACGGCTCACGGTGCGTGAGAACTTGGTGCATCAAGGGCATCTCTATGGACTGCACGGCCGCGCGTTGCGGGAGCGGATTGAAAATCGGCTGTCGCGATTGGGGCTGAGCGATCGCATGCACGCGCGAGTCGATTCACTTTCCGGCGGCTTGCAGCGGCGGGCAGAGATTGCCAAAGGAATGCTGCACGATCCGGAGCTGCTGCTGTTGGATGAGCCGAGCACGGGGCTCGATCCCGGAGCGCGGCACGATCTGTGGCGTTACTTGCAACAACTTCGCGATGAAGCAGGAGTGACGGTGGTTGTCACGACGCATCTGATGGAAGAAGCAGAGACGTGTGATCGCTTGGGGTTGCTCGATCATGGCCGGCTCATCGCGTTGGGGAGTCCGGCGGAATTGCGCTCCGAGATCGGCGGCGATTGTTTGACGATTGTCGCCGCCGAACCGGACGCGCTTGCTCAACAAATTCGCGATCGGTTCGCTGTCGAGTCACGGACGTTCGGCAACACGTTACGCATCGAACGAGCTCGCGGTCATGATTTTCTGCGCGAACTGGTCGATGCTTTTCCCGAACAGATCACTTCCGTCACGCTGGGAAAACCGTCGTTGGAGGATGTCTTCATCGCCAAAACGGGGCATCGTTTTTGGGGCGCAGAGAACTGCAAAAAAGCCCAAGAATAGCGGGGGAAACCGCGATTACGGGGCTGGGCACTCAGCCGGGCGTGAAGTTTTTTGGCGAGTTAGTCTCGATGTGATAGCGGCTGCGAAATCTCGGCAGAACTTGGCGCAAGCAACACCAAGTTCTACGTGCATCTGACCGGATTTCGGTCGCTTTCACAGCTTTGGTACACACCGAGTCTGTTGGCTTCGCTCGCAAGACGAGCGAAGTCTTATACCTCGCACGGCCTCAGATGAGAGGTTTGCCTGTTTAACCGCTACGCCATCGGCGTGGGTACGCACGCCGATGGACACACCTCACTAATGACCGCGTGTTGTGCTAGGCCGTGTTGACATTCTATTTGCGAAACTGGAGAGCGCTGGTAAACCACGTGAGTGGAATTTGCCTCAAGGAGGAGGAATGTCATGCGGCGGTTT
>JAYUFI010000114.1:0-2734 GCA_043738805.1 Planctomycetaceae bacterium
ATCTGGAGTTGCAGGTCCGGCATCGCAACATGCTGGGCGAGTCAATGACGGCGCTCTTGGGGCTGACGGAGTTGAACGACGATGCCTGGAAGCGGCTCCGCGAGGTCTCGCCCAGCAGCTACGTTCACAAAGGAATGCCGCCGTTCTTGCTCATTCACGGGGACAAAGATCCGGTCGTGCCCTTCGAGCAATCCATTCGATTCCAGAAGCAGATGAAAGACCTGGGCAACCAGTGCGACTTGATCACGATTCCGGACGGCGTTCACGGGATGGGCAGTTGGGACAAGTTGAACTCCGACTACAGGGAGCAGCTCGTCGCGTGGTTGAAGACGACGCTGAAAGCGAAAGACGATGCGTCCGTCACAGCGACGTTGACGGATCTCGGCGCGCAAGTGACGCACACAGACGGCGTCGTCACAAAGGTCTTCTTCAAGGATTGCTCGAAGCTCGGCGATGCCGAGTTTCGGCTGATCGGGCAGCTCAAGGATTTGAAGAGCCTGACGCTCTACGGACAGTGCAAGGGCCTGACCGACGAAACGCTGCCGCATCTCTCCGGCCTGACCAAGCTCGAAGAGTTGGGCACCGATGGCATCCAAGTGAGCGATGCCGGCTTGGAGAAATTGACCGCGCTGACCAGCTTGCGGTCGCTGTCGTTCTTTCATCCCTCGTTCGGGATGAAGGGCTTTGACGGCTCCGGCTTCGCGGCGTTGAAAGCTCTGCCCAAGTTGGAACGACTGACGATTGCTGGCACACCGTTCGACGACAAGGGGATGGCCGCAGTCGCCGAGATCAAACAACTGCGCGACTTCCGAACTTGGCATACCTATCAAACGTCTGCCGGGAACGAGTCGCTCACGAAGCTGCCGGAACTCAAATCACTGTGGCTGGGTCAACGCCTGCGGCGCTACGACGGCGGATCGAACGCGGCCAGTCTTGATGACGCGACATTCGATGTGCTGACGAAGCTCAAGACGCTGGAGTCGCTCACGCTGGACGAGGCTCGACTGTCGCTCGCGGCATTACAACGGTTGAAGGAGTTGCCGCGTCTCAAAAAGCTCGAACTCCGCCGTATCGACATTCCGGCGACTGACATTGAGGCACTGCGAGCGTCACTGCCAGCCGTCGCAATTGATTGGAAGCCACTCCAAGAGGATGAACGTGCCAAACTAGAAGCGTTCCTGAAGAAGTGAGTGACCGTGGGTGACGCCCTCCGCTTGTGCCCCGTGATTTCCTACCGGACAACAATTCATGAGCGACTACCGACACGCATTGCGAACAGCCATCGAGGCGGCTCGCGAAGCTGGAGCGATCCTACGAAATGACCTGCATCGGGCGGATGGTCCGCGCGGCGGTGGTTCGCACGCGGACGCTGATGATGAGGCCGAGCAGATCATCCGTCAGAGATTGTTGGCGGCCACTGATTGGAGCTATCTCGGCGAAGAGACCGGCTCGCATGACGCTCAATCTCAGTTGGATTGTTCAAACTGAGTGCGAGAACAATGCTTTCGAGTCACGGAGTGACTCGGCTACTTTGGGGCTTCACCGGGCTGCACGAATTCCGCGACCACTCCGGCCAATGGGAAGTGAATCCAAGTTGAGCGAATCGACTGGCCCGCGCCGCGGATCATCTCTTGATACGCGGAAAGTTGCCCCGAATAGCTGGCGGCCTTGGCGGCGCAATGTTCCCGCCGAAGCGGCGCGCTTTTGTGGTCGATGATGACGAGGTCGCCGTCGGTCAGTTGCAGGAGCAAATCCAGCGTCCCCTTCCATTGACCGCCTGCGAGTCTTGGTACGGTCACGGGAGTCTCGGTCAGCCAGCAAGCTCCGGGATATTGCGATTCCACCCACGCGCAGAACCGTTCTCCTGCGGAGACGATGACCGCGGGAGTGAGCAGTCCCGTTACCGAGTACGCGGCCAAACAGCGTTCGGCGACAGCTTCTTTTGGGACGCTCGTCAAAGC
Organism: Planctomycetaceae bacterium; assembly: GCA_043738805.1. Taxonomy (GTDB): domain Bacteria; phylum Planctomycetota; class Planctomycetia; order Planctomycetales; family Planctomycetaceae; genus SXKJ01. The sequence goes on from JAYUFI010000114.1 coordinate 1,962, forward strand.
GCGCAGCGACGGTAATGCGGCGAAGTAGGCGTGAACAGCGTCTCCGATCGCGCTGTACTGATCTTCTTTGGCTCCTGTCGGAAAGTGCGGCGATCCGGTCAGCTCTTGAATTCGGAAGGCCGCGCGACCGGCCGATGCCGACAGACGACTCGGCTGATGAAATCGAGGCTCAAGCGGCGTGATGGCCGATAGCTTGGGAGGTGCCAGCCAGCGTTCGCTCGTCGCGGTTGGCAAGCGACAGGAGACAATCATGTCGGCATTCAATGGGCGCACCACAAACGTGGTGTCGATGCCATCGAGCGTGTGTTCGCCCGCTCCTTGCGAACAATCGAGAACTGAGTCCACCAAATCCAGGCGTTTCAACCATTCGTACCTGTCCGGTCGATGGGCGAAGACGAGCTTGGTTTTGGCTCGCGTGCAGCCCACATAGAGCAACCGCAGGCTTTCCTGCTGTGCTCGCTGCGTTCTTCCTTGTCCCTCGGGAGAAGCGAGCGCGTCGTCCTCCAGGCCGCTGCCCGTGACCATTTTGGGAAACTCACCATCGGTAAATCCAAACGGCCAAGTCCATGCTCGAAGAACTCGCCCTTCGAGCGGATCACCCTCACCCGGATTACCTCCGGTCACGACCGGAGACCACATCTCCGCATCGCGATCGGAGTCCAACCCACTGAGGATCACGACAGGCCACTCCAGTCCTTTCGCCGAATGGTACGTCGTCAGCGTCACCGCATCGTGACCGAGCGGCGGGTATCGCACGTCCATTTTGTCGCTCG
>JAYUFI010000115.1:0-18937 GCA_043738805.1 Planctomycetaceae bacterium
GGCTTCGGTGGCGGCGGGAACGGTGATACCGGCGGGGACGGCGACTTCGGGACCAAGCGCGTCGGCACAACACCGATTGATCGAGTCACCGCGAAGCTCATTCGTTGGAACTTCGATAACAACAACGAGAGCAACACTGCACCGGGCGATTCGGGCGGCCCGGCGTTCTTGACCGTCAACGGAGTGAAGTACATCGCCGGAATCACGTCGGGAGGTGATTCCGGAACGTCGGGAATCGGCGATCATTCGTTCGACACACGCGTCGATGTTTACGCGACTTGGATCGACGCGATCGTCAACAGCCCACCGCCGTTGCCGAGCATCAGCATCATTGCTTCGGATGCGAATGCGGCGGAAACACTCGTTGGACAAACGGCGAATCCTGGCACGTTCACGTTGACTCGGACGGGATCAATGAGTGCCTCACTGACGGTCACGTTCGCGGTCTCCGGAACGGCGACAAACGGCATTGACGACCAGCGGCTACCGACAACGGTGACGTTCGCCGCCGGACAAGCGACGACATCGTTGAACGTCATGCCCGTGGATGACTCGACGCCGGAGTGGAACGAAACGGTGAAGTTGACTCTCAGCAAGTCTGCGAAGTACAAGATCGACGGTGCGAAATCGAATGCGACCGCCAGCATCGCGGACAATGATCGTGTCCTGCCAATCGTCAGCATCATCGCGACTGACTCAGTTGCGGCTGAGACACACTCCGGTGAGACAGCGAACCGAGGTCAGTTCACCGTCAGCCGCACCGGTTCAACGACCGCTGCGATGATGCTCAGCGTCACAGTCTCCGGTTCAGCAACGAACGGCAGCGACAACGTAAAAATCGGCAACAGCGTGACGATTCCCGCCGGTCGGTCGTCAGTGACGGTCAATGTCTCGCCTACGGACGACAACTTGGACGAGTTGCCGGAAACGGTCGTTCTCACCTTGAACAGCGCCGTGACGTATAACGTCGAGATAGCGAGCGCTTCTGCGACGGTGACGATCAACGATAACGATTCGACAATCAGTCCCAATGACGACTTTGCAAATCGAACACTCATTTCCGGCTCGACAGTGACCGTCATCGGCAACAACCGCTTCGCGACGTCTGAAGTTGGTGAGCCGAATCCCGCAGGGACCAGCGGCATCCGCAGCGTGTGGTGGAGTTGGACCGCGACCGAGTCCGGTTCGGTGGCGATGAGCACATCCGGAAGCAACTTCGATACAACGCTCGGCGTCTACACGGGCACCAGTTTGGACTCGCTGCAAACCGTCGCCGAGAACGACGACGAAAACTACAACGCCGGCCTCTCCACCAGCACATTGACCTTCAACGCCATCGTCGGCGAGACCTACCAAATCCTGATCAACGGCTACCGAGGCGACTCCGGCGACATCACGCTGAAGATCGCACAGCAAGTCGCCGCGCTGAAGAACAAGTAACTCGCAGAGGTTGTGAACTGTCGCAGGGCGGGCGGCTTCGCCTGTTCTACGACTTCTATTTGTGCGGCTTTGCCGCGACCGGCTCGTCACGCGGAGCGTGGCGGCGATGAAGCCATCACGCTCCGTCTTGAGATGCTCTTTGTCCCCGGCTACTGTCGGCGGCGACATACTCACAACGGATCGCCTCATTTGCGAAGTGGCCGCTTGATCGGGGAGATCGCGAATCTTGAAGGAGTCATCGAATGAATGCTCAGCAGTACGTCAGCGAGTTGATCCGCTTTGATTCGGTCAGCTCTCAGTCGAACGTGCCGGTCACTGATTGCGTTGAGCGAACGTTGAAGCAGATGGGCTTCGAGATTGAACGTCTCGAATACGACGATGCAAACGGCGTTCGCAAAGCGAGCATCGTCGGCAAGCTTGGACGCGGAACTGGTGGCTTGGCTTACTTCGGACACACCGACGTCGTCCCCGCGAGTCCGTGGTCCACCGACGAGCACGGGCCGTTCGAGCCGACGGTGAAAGAGGGCCGACTGTATGGTCGAGGGAGTTGCGACATGAAAGGTTCGGTCGCCTGCATGTTGGCGGCGGTTGAACGCGTTCGCGTGGCGGAGTTGCGTCAGCCGATCTACGTCACCTGTACGGCGGACGAAGAGATCGGATACGGCGGAGCCCGCGATGTCGCCAAGCGATCGGTGTTGTTTCGTGAGATGGTCGCCGGTCACGCCAAAGGAATCATCGGCGAGCCGACTCACTTAGAAGTCGTGCATGCTCACAAAGGGACGTTCGGCATAGTCGCGACGTCGATCGGCAAAGCCGCACACAGCAGCACGCGCGAAGGGCTCAATGCCAACTTGGCAATGATCCCCTTTCTGGTCGAGATGAAAGCCATTCATGACGAGGTGGAAGCCGACCCCGCGTGGCAGCATCCTGAATTCGATCCGCCGACGATCAGTTGGAACATTGGCATCAACGACCACACACACGCCTGCAACATCACCGCACCGCAGAGCGTCTGCACGGTCTACTTTCGACCAATGCCGGGCCAAAACCCCGAAGCATTGGTCGCTCGTACTCAAGCTGTCGCCGAACGATGTGGTCTCAAGTTTGAAGTCCGCTGCCGAGCGCTGCCGCTGTATGTCGATCCGAACGGCGAGTTCATCCAAGAGCTTGTGAAGCTCGCCGACCGCCCACGCGCGACGACCGTCGCTTACGGCACTGACGGCGCGATGCTGACCGATCTCAAGCAGCTTGCCGTACTGGGACCGGGACACATCGCTCAGGCTCACACGTGGGACGAGTGGATCGCGCTGGATCAACTCGATCGCGGCACGGCGTTGTACGAGAAGCTGATCCGGCACTGGTGTTGCTGAATCCTGTCGGCTCTGAGTCCAGAGCCGACGACGTTGCGGCAGGTCTGCGCGAAGTCGTTATTTCCGACGATCACGCAGGATCGTATCGACCTGTTCCATGAAATCGCGGACGTCTTGAAATTCACGATAGACCGAAGCAAACCGGACGAATGCGACGTGATCGAGTGCTCGTAGCCGATTAAAAACTTTTTCGCCGATGTAGCGAGCGGGAACTTCTCGGTCGAAGTTATCGTTGGCGTCGGTTTCGACATCGCGAACGATTTCGTCAATTTGGCTCGCGCTGATCGGGCGTTTGTAGCAGGCTTTTTCTAAGCCACGGCGAATTTTTTCGCGGTCAAAGGGGACGCGAGTGCCGTCCTTTTTGATGACTTTCATCTGGGATTCTTCGACCCGCTCGTGCGTCGTGAAACGTCGAGCACACTTCAAGCATTCGCGCCGACGGCGGATCACGAACGAGTCACTCATGCGAGTGTCGATGACTTTCGTTTCGTCGTGCCGACAGAAGACGCACATCATTGGGGGATCCCTTTTCCCGGAGTTGTATCACCCACGATCTTGGAAGAGGCGTTTCCCCTGAAGAAATTCAGCGGAAAACGGGTCTATTTCAACTCTGCGACCAAGCTCAACGATCTGGTTGCAATGCTTGTGGGTGCTACCTAGAATCCGCCCCCTCTCATGGCTGGACAGGTTATATGTTTGGCTCTGATCAGTGACAAATCAGCTAGACCGAATTGCGGAAAGTCTCAAGGAGTTGTGGCGTGGCGTTGCATAAAAGTCTCCGGCGCAAGAGCCGATTGATTCGCCAACGGAGCGTTTATTCCCGCGAAGAGCGGATCAATCTGTTGATCGCGGATGAAAAGTGGGTCGAAGGGCAAAGCCCGGTCGGCCTGCCGAAGCAGCGAGTCTTCCGAGCGACTGTCGGTAAGAAAAAGAAGAAAGAGAAGAAGGAAGAGGAAGTCCCCGGCAAGGGTGGCAAGGCAGCCAAGGGTGCTGCTCCCGCTGCTAAAGGTGCTCCGGCCGCGAAGGGAGCCGCTGCTCCTGCCGCTAAGGCGGGTGCCAAGAAGTAGTCTTTATTGGTTTGATCAAAAATGCCCGCGCCTTGGCGCGGGCATTTGCGTTTCTAGTGTCGTCTTTTCGTGGAGCACGCGGTTTGCGTGCCTAATGAACGAACTCACAATAAATTCTCTGGCTCATTTTCAGACCAGCACGACGCGCAAGCGAGTGGTTCAGACGCACGCAATCATTCGCTTGCGCGTCGTGCTAATTGCCACGTGAGTGAAGAAGTTATTTCGTGCTCGTTCCTCAGTTTCTGGTTCCCTGTTTGACGCGAGCATCTCTCGCATGAAACCTGCACCGAGCGATCGAATCGTGGCTCCTCATCGGCGGTCCCGGCTGAAGGACCGGCTGCGATCGTTTGCGGGTTCGTTGTTTCGCGTGCAGGTTCGTCGTGAATCACGTCGCTTATCAAAAGCGGCGGAAGATTGCCGAGCAACTCAGCGAGCGGTCTTACAACGCTTGCTGGCACTCAATGAGGGAAGCCGTTTCAGCCAAGAACGGGGCTTAAGCGCGTCGCTCACATCGGCGGAGTTTCGGGCTCGCTTGCCAATCGCGGACTTTGAAGTTTTTCGTCCGTACATCGAGCGATTGAAAACGGGAGATACTGCGGCGCTGCTCGGTTCGCAGAACAAACTCTTGATGTTCGCGCTCAGTAGCGGAACGACATCCGAGGCAAAATTCATCCCGATCACGCAGCAATTTTTGAGTGACTATCGTCGAGGTTGGCAGATTTGGGGCGTTCAAGCATACGACGCTCGACCAGGACTCAATTCCAAAAACATTCTGCAAATTACGAGCGATTACAACCGTTATCGCACAGAGGCCGGTACGCCGTGCGGCAACATCAGCGGTCTGGCGATCGCATCGCAACGACTCGTCGTGCGGTTCATGTACACGATCCCGTATGCTGTCTCAAAGATCGACAACGCGCTTGCCAAGTACTACACGATCCTGCGACTCGGCATGGCGGACGACAACGTCGGCATGATCACGACCGCGAATCCCAGCACATTGGTGCAACTCGCGATGCTCGCTGATGTGGAAAAAGAATCGCTCATTCGTGATATCGCTGACGGCACGTTGTCAGCAAAGTTTCCCGTGTCTGATGAAATACGACAGGTGTTGGCCAAGCGAATCGCTCGACCGCGACCTCATCGAGCTCAGCATTTGGAGGCCATCGCTCACAACGCCGGTTGCCTGCGACTGAGCGATGTGTGGCCGAGTTTGGAACAACTCGGCGTTTGGACCGGAGGAAGTTGCGGAGCCTATCTGCCGTCAGTTCGTCAATATTTTGGACAGCAGATTGCTGTGCGCGATCACGGACTTTCTGCGAGCGAAGGCCGCATGACGATTCCGCTTCAAGACGAATCATCAGACGGAGTTCTCGACATCACGACCCACTACTTTGAATTCATTCCCGCCGCCGAACATGGACAGCCGAACCCAACGGTGCTCGAAGCTCACGAGTTGCTGCGAGATCACGACTACTTCATTCTGCTGACAACCTCGTCGGGCCTGTATCGCTATGACATCAGCGACGTCGTTCGCTGCACCGGCTTTGTGGGAACCACTCCGTTGCTACGATTTCTGCACAAAGGGGCGCACATCTCGAACCTCACGGGTGAGAAAATTTCCGAATCTCAAGTCGTCGATGCGGTGCGGTCCGCATTGGACTCACTCGGCCATCGCGTTGCGACTTTCACGCTCACTCCCGTCTGGGCTGAGCCGCCGTATTACCAACTTTTGATCGAGGACCACGACCTTCCCACGGACGAAATCGCCGATCGCTTAGCTGTAGCGACTGATGCCAAGTTGCGGGAGCTGAATTGCGAGTACCATGAAAAGCGTGAAACCGGCCGGCTAGGCTCAATCCGCATCGCACGGTTGCAACCGGGAACATGGCGACGTTTCGCCGTACAACGCCAGTCTCGCTTCGGCGGCAGCGTCGAACAGTTCAAGCATCCGTGCTTGATTCCCGATATGGAGTTCGTCGCTCGTTCTTTCAATGACAGCCTGATTTCGTAATGGACTGTTGTGTTAGCAATGATTCTGGAGGCTGGTCGGCGGCCGAACGATTAGCGTGCAAACATCCGGAAAGGAGGCTCTCAAATGCTGACCGACAAGGCTATGTACAAGTTTATTGATCCGCAAGTTCATGCCGAGGTTCTCGACTTCCCTGGAGTCATTACGTGTGGTCACTCGTTGGATGAGGTTCGACGATTGCTGTCGAATGCTTTGGTTGATATAGCCAAGACAATTTGCCGACAGCTTGGCATACCGTTGCCATGAATTCGTCAGCGATCGTTTGAAAATCATTTGGAGAATTGACTCATGATGAACCTGCCTCATCAAAGTCTTGATCGACGTGCGCTGTTGGCTCGCTGTGGTGGCGGAGCCGGAATGATTGGGCTGGCGACGTTGTTAGCTCAACAAGGAACGCTCGCTCCAGAGGCGTATGCGGCGGGAGCGAATGATCGGCGATTGAATCCACTCGCTCCAGAGCAGCCGCACTTTCCGGCGCGAGCGAAGTCAGTCATCTGGCTCTTCATGAACGGTGGGCCGAGCCAAGTGGATACGTGGAACTACCGACCGCAACTTGCCAAGAAAGATGGCGTTGAGCTGGAAGGTTTCGACAAGAATACCGGCTTCTTTACGGGGGCAGTCGGGCCGTTAATGAAGTCGCCGTTCCAATGGGCTCAGCACGGGCAAAGCGGAACGTGGGTCAGCGAAATTTTTCCGAACTTGTCCAAGCACGTCGACAAGATGGCGTTCATTCATTCGTGTCATACCGACTCGAACAATCACAGCCCGGCGCTCTTCACGATGAACTCCGGAGTGCCACGCATGGGCAATCCTTGCGTGGGGAGTTGGGTGACTTACGGCCTCGGTACTGAGAGCCAAGACCTCCCCGCATTCGTTGTGATGAGTGATCCGCTCGGACGCGGTCTACCGAAAGGCTATTCCCAAAACTGGGGTGCGGGCTTTCTGCCGAGCGTCTTTCAAGGAACATGGCTCAAGCCGCAGGGCGACCCGATCGACAACCTCAATCGCCCTGCCGAGATGACCAACGTGCAACAACGCTCGCAGTTGGACTTGCTTGCGAAATTGAATCGTCAGTCGTTGCAACAGAAGCCGGAAGAATTGGAACTCGCCGCACGCATCGAGAGCTTTGAGCTCGCTTACCGCATGCAATCCGCCGCGCCCGATGCGCTCGCGATCGAAAAAGAGCCGGATCACATTCAAAAGCTGTACGGCCTCGACAACAAAAAATGCGAGCACTTTGCCAAGCAATGCCTCATCGCTCGCCGCATGGTCGAACGCGGTGTCCGCTTTGTGCAGATTTATTCCGGCGGCATGGAGAACGAGCGAAGTTGGGATGGTCATGCCAACATCAAAGAGAACCACACGGGCTTTGCGCAAGAGACCGATCAACCGGTCGCCGCGTTGTTGGAAGATTTGGCGCAGCGCGGTTTACTGAACGATACGCTCGTCATTTGGGGGGGTGAGTTCGGTCGCTTGCCAATCGTGCAAAAAGGGGGCACAGGCCGCGATCACAACCCGCACGCCTTCACCTTCTGGTTCGCTGGTGGCGGCGTAAAAGGGGGAACCAGCTACGGCGAGACCGACGAAGTCGGCTTCAAAGCGGCTGTCAACAAAGTCCATGTCAATGACCTCCACGCCACGATCCTGCACCTGCTCGGCCTCAATCACGTCAAACTGACGTACCGCTACAACGGCCGCGACTTCCGATTGACCGATGTCGGCGGCAATGTCGTCACCGAGATTCTTGCGTGATGCGCCCTTTCAATTTGGCAACTTGGCACAGCCTTCGGTTTGTTCCGGCGTTCGTCGCGGCGGCTCTCTTCACGATCGTTTTCGCAGTACCACAACGGTTGTCTGCGCGCGATCTGCATGTTGATCCACAAGCGGGTGACGATCGTCATGGCGGCGTCGATCAACCGGTCAAGACGATCGCTCGCTCGATTCGCCTGGCTCAGCCGGGAGACACGATTCACTTGAAACCGGTCGTGTATCGCGACTGGGCCGCGTTTTATGACAAGGCCGGCGAGCCCGATCGGCCGATTACGTTGGACGGTCACGGGGCAACGCTTGACGGTTGCGATCCGCTTGATCCGGGTATCTGGAAAGAAGAGTCGCCGGGACTGTTTCGGCACGACGACCTGCTTCCGCTGACGGATGCGATTGTTGATCGCTGGTTTTTGTTGTCTGAGGGAAAGCTCAACCGGATGCACCGCTGCTTAAAAGGACCGAGCAAGCCGTTGAAATCGGTGGGCGATTTGCAGCCGGGCGAATGGACCTTCGTCAAAGATGTGGAGCGAACGAAAACCGACCGACCGGGATACATTCACGGCTCGTTCTTTCTGCGACTGTCGCCGGGACAATCGCTGGCCGAGGCGAAGATTCAAGCTCCGATGCGACCGGCGGGAGTGTTGATGCACGGCAAGTGTCGGCATCTCGTGATTCGTAACTTGACGAGCACTCATCCTTACAACGATGGCTTCAATCTCTCCGATGCGCGCGACATCCTCTTCGAGAACATTCGTGCGATCGACTGCGGCGACGACGGCATCAGTGCTCATGGCGATTGCCAGTATCGAGTCGATGGCCTCACGTCGATCGGCAACGGCACGGGCATTTGCGACACAGGCCACAGCGAGACGTCATATCGTCACGTTTTCATCCGCGATTGCATCGGCTTCGATCTCTTCTTTCTCGACACCGGTCGCTACTCGCTGAGCGATTCGGTCATTCTGTCGAGTGCCGCAAGGTCGTTGTATTTGCAAGCTCGCAACAAGCCTGCGCCACCGTGCAGTGTGTCGCTCGACAACGTGCTGATCCGTCGTGAGCACGGCGAAAACGAAGTTCGAGTTTCATCCAACTGCCGACTGACCGCTCGACGAGTGACGTTCCAGAATCTCGACCTTCAAGCGACCGGTGGCGACCTTGATCTCCGACAAACGTTCTTCGGCGGAACGGTCGCCGCCGCGACACCGCGCAAGCCAACTCTGTTTCTGTGGCGCGATGCGACCTGGCATGGCGTCGGCAATCGCTACGACATCGGCTCGCTACGAGTCGATCAAACGACATTCACGATCGAGACGTTTGCGAAGCTCCAGGAACTGGTTTTCACGGAACGAAACTCGCGTTGGCAAGCAGTTGCGGATGATGCTCCGTTGGAGCCGGAGATCGGGGTCGATGAAACGCGCTTGCCGTCGGCGGCATCGAAAGATACCCGATGATTTTTGGGGGAACCTGTGAGTGGTTCAGCGGTCATGCCTGTCCCGGCGCATACCAGACTTCACCGCTGCTGACGCCCGCATCAACATTCAACGCTTGTATCCTGTCATCGAACCAGTCAAATAAGCGAGTTTGCGGGCCAGTTTGGCGCAGTTATGCCAATCGCAGCAGGAATGTTTCGGTTCTGAAACAGCTCGTTGACAATTTTGGGGGGCAGTCCTAACCTCGCCCGGCAGATTTTGCCGATGGGAACAGCACGATGCGATGTTGATTTTCACTGTCAATTTCAGAAATTTCGGGCAGCTATGATTGGCTGGCCGTTGGCGGTTCACCAGGAGGTTGTGAACCCACCCTCAATTGATGCGGCGTTGGCTGGACCACGTTCGCACCACTCACAACGAGTGACCATCATGCCTATCGCTTGTCTGCCGCGACTCTGTGCCCTGCTTGTTTTGGGCGTTTGTTACGCTTCCGTGGCGTCTGCTCAGGAGCCAACCTGGGCCGAGAAAATGTTCGATCAAAAGAACATCGACTTTGGTGTTGTCGCACGCGGCTCGGATGCGGTCGCTCGTGTGAAGATCACGAACCTCTACAAACAACCGATTCACATTGCGGACGTGAAGACGACCTGCGGTTGTTCGGCTGGCAAGCCCAGCAAGACGTCGCTCGAAAGCCTGGAAGAGGGCTATATCGAAGTGACGATGGACACTCGCAAATTCACGCGTCGGAAGGACTCGAATGTCATCATCACGATTGATGCGCCGTTGTACGCCGAAGTACGAATCCCTATCACGGCCTATATTCGTACCGATGTCGTCTTTGATCCGGGTTCAGTCGCGTTCGGTGCGGTTGAGTTGGGAAAAGAAGCGACTCGCAAGATCAAGCTGCAATACGCCGGCCGTGACGACTGGCAGGTCAAAGAAGTGCGGTCTCGCAGTGAGTCGGTTTTGGCGAAGGCCGTGGAAGTCACTCGCGGTCCTGGGCGAGTCGATTACGACATCATCGTGACGCTTGCTGCAAATACTCCGGTTGGTCCGATTCGCGAGCAGTTGGTCATCATCACTGACGACCAAAACAGCCCTCAAGTCCCACTGCTTGTGGAAGCGACCGTTGAAGCGGACGTGATGGTGACGCCGTCCATCGTTTCGCTCGGTGTGATGAGGCCAGGCGAAGCGAAGACGTTTAACGTGGTTGTCAAAGGAAAGCAGCCGTTTCAAATTGACAAGATTGAGTGCGATTCCGAAACGGGAATTTTCAAAGTCCGCTTGCCGCAAAGCGCGGCTCTGGTTCATGTCTTGCCGATGACCATTACTGCACCAGAGAAGCCGGGCAACATCGTTGAAGAGTTCACCGTGACGGTGAACGGTCGCTTGCAGCCGATCACGTTCAAAGCGATGGGCAAAATTGCTGAGCCTGTTGGAACGGGTTCGTAAGCCCTCGTGAAAAATGACCTCGTAGTTTCGTAGCCCGGTTTTCCAAACCGGGCTTTTTCGTTGATCGAGTTACAAAGAAACCATGAATCATTCGGGCGAATGGCTGGCTCTTCCTCGTCGAATACGAACGGTTTGAAAAACCGTTCTACGAAGTGTGCTTGGCCTGTTGGCTCAGTGCTGCGTAGACTTCGCCGACGAATGCACTCAACGAAGACTCCGCCGCCAGAGGGCTTGGGAATGACGATCGCCAGCGATAGTCAAACAGTTGGTCGGCCAATGGAAATTCTGATGGTCGAGGACAGCCTTGTGGCGGCTCGGCTGACGATGGGCGCACTGTCGAAGGGACAGATTCAACATCGCATGTCGTGGCTGAAGACGGGGGAAGATTCGCTGGAGTTTTTGCGACACGAAGGAAAGTATGCTCGTGCGCCGCGTCCTGATTTGATTCTGTTGGACTTGGGCCTGCCGGGAATCAGCGGCAAAGATGTGCTCGCCAGCGTCAAAGAAGACGAGTCGCTCAGGGGAATCCCCGTTGTGGTACTAACCGCCTCGACCGATCCGGTTGACCGAGCGGACGTCGAACACTTCGATGTCGCAGCATATCTCACGAAGCCAGTCGATCTCGAAAAGTTCCTGTGGCTGGTGAAAGAACTCAAACAGTTCTGGCTAGCCGAGGTGATCCTGCCTCACATTGAAGAGACCGAGACATCGCCGCCTGCCGGAGCGCTGTCGTCGAGCGGGTCGCTGGGACTGTTTAAGTGACGCGACAACGCCATTGACCCTCTGCGACGAGCCACCTAGACTCCGGCCGCTTTGTTGAGCAACCAGCGTTGACGTCACGAGTTAGATGTGTTGGCAGGATGCCTCGCTCATCGTCGTCGGCAACTCAAACTTGTTGGCAAGATGTTGCCGACGCCAACGAATGGATTTCGCATTCACGCCTCGGTGAGGTTTTGCCTCAAGACAGGATGTCGTTCGACGCCGAGAGCTTTCTGGCACATACGATCGAAGCGGCGTCGGTTCGCAGTGGCCGTGATGCCTAATCGGACTGACTCCGACTCATTCGCTAAAACGTGTTTGCAAACACAAGCGCGTTTCCGATCAAGCCCCTAAGAGACTCAATCCACAATGGACATTCTTGATTCAGTCGGCGAAGTCTTCAGTTTGGCCACCGGCAAGTTTGAGCGATTTGTCACGTCGATGTTCGGCTCATCGAATGAACGCCGCGTGCGCGCACTCGGCTTTCTGCGAGAGAAGGACGGCACGACGAAAATCCTGCCCGGCTCAACGCTCGATCGGATCAATCAGCTTGAAGCGGATTACGAAAAGCTGACCGAAGGGGAACTTCGCGAGACCGCGTCGAAGCTGCGTGCTCGATTAGCTGACGGACAAAAGACCGACGACATCTTGCCCGATGCGTTTGCGGCAGTCCGTGAAGCGGGCAAGCGTTATCTGAAGATGCGGCACTACGACGTGCAGATGGTCGGCGGCTACATCCTGCACAAGGGGCAGATCGCCGAGATGGTCACCGGCGAAGGCAAGACGTTGGTCGCAACGCTGGCTGCGTTTCTCAATGGCTGCGCCGGCAAAGTGCATGTCGTGACGGTCAACGATTACCTGGCACAGCGCGACATGGAGTGGATGGCTCCGATTTACATGGGCTTGGGCCTGACCGTAAATGCAATTCAGTCCGCCATGAGCCCGCATGAGCGGCAACCGGCTTACGCTTGCGACATCACCTACGGCACGAACAACGAATTCGGCTTCGACTACCTCCGCGACAACATGAAGTCGAGTCGCGATCAACAAGTGCAAGGCCGACTGGATTTCGCAATCGTGGACGAAATCGACAACATCCTCATCGACGAGGCTCGTACGCCACTGATCATTTCCGGCCTCTCCTTCGGCGATACCGACAAGTATCCAAAGGCCAATTGGATCGCGACGCAGTTGAAACGCGATGAGCACTTCGAGGTCAAAGAAAAAGAACATTCCTGCCATCTCACCGACGAGGGGATTCGTTATGCCGAGCAGCTTGCCGGAGTCGAGAGCTTCTACACGGCGGGCAATATGGAATGGCCGCACTTGATCGACAATTCGTTGAAGGCGCATCACCTCTACAAACGGGATGTCGAATACGTCGTTGAAAACGGCGAGGTCGTCATCGTTGATGAACACACCGGCCGTAAGATGCCGGGGCGACAGTGGAGCGACGGCCTGCATCAAGCTGTTGAGGCGAAAGAAGGAGTGAAGATCAAAGAAGAGACGCAAACGCTCGCGACGGTCACGCTGCAAAACTTCTTCAAAATGTACAAGAAGCTCGGCGGCATGACCGGTACTGCGATGACAGAGGCGGAAGAGTTCTGGCGCATTTACAAACTGGACGTCGTTTCGATTCCGACCAATCGTCCGATGAAGCGTGTCAATTTTCCGGACGTCATCTTCCGCTCAGAAAAAGAGAAGTGGGAAGCGATCACCGAAGAAATCAAACGTGAACACGAAACCGGTCGGCCTATTCTGGTCGGCACAGTGTCGATCGAGAAGTCGGAAGTTCTGTCGCATTACTTGGTGAAGAATGGTGTCAAGCACTCGGTACTCAATGCCAAGTTCCACGAACGCGAGGCGGAGATCGTTGCGCAAGCTGGTCGACTCGGTGCGGTGACGATCGCCACCAACATGGCGGGCCGTGGTACAGACATCATTCTCGGCGGCAATCCTGAGCACTTGGCTTGGGAAGAACTCAGTAAAAAGTATGCGTCGAAGTTGGATGTGCCGAAGTCCGAATGGGACGAACTCACCAAGCGCATTCGTGAACGTGAGGGGATGATCGAGGACGCCAAGAAGGTTACTGAACTCGGCGGCCTGCATGTCGTCGGTTCGGAACGGCACGATGCGCGGCGCATCGATCTCCAATTGCGTGGCCGTTCCGGTCGTCAAGGCGATCCGGGAAGCAGTCACTTCTTCTTGTCACTCGAAGATGACTTAATGCGCAAGTTCGCCGGCGAATGGGTGAGCAACATCCTCACTCGTTTGGGAATGCAGGACGGCGAAGCGATCGAAAGCAAGATGGTCAGTAAACGCATTCAAGCCGCTCAGAAAAAGGTCGAGGAGCGGAACTTTGACGTCCGCAAGAATCTGCTCGAATACGACGAAGTCATGGATGCTCAGCGGAAGCAGGTTTACTCGTACCGTCAGCGCATTCTCGACGGACGCAACTGCCGCCAGTTGGTGTTAGACATGATCGGCGAGCAAGTCGATCAATGGACCAAGCATTATCTCGATCGCGATTATCGTTGGGAGTCGATCGTCGCGTGGGCCGAACAAACACTGCAACTCTCGCTGGAAGTTGACAACATTCGCGACATGGATCGCGAGCCGTTCATCCTTTATTTGCAAGACGAAGCGAGCCGTCGTTACGAGGACAAGATTCTCGAAGAGATCGAAGAGAATCTGCCAACTTCGGACGACGAAGCGAACTGGAATTGGAAGACGCTGACCCGCTGGGCCAATCAACTCTTTGGCACCAAGTTTACGGATCTCGAACTGCGAAAAGTCGGACGCGACGGTCTGTTCGATCACATTCGCCCGCATGCGATGGCGGCAATTGACAAGTTTGACCTCACTTCATTGGACACGCTGCTCAACCCAAACTACGGTCAGATTTCGTTGGCCAATTGGTGTGCGCAGCAATTCAATTTTGCGTGCGATCCGGCGGAACTCGATTCACGGGATTCGGACAAGATCAGCGCGTTGCTCAGAACGAAGCTTGAGGAACATTATCGTCAGAAAGAAATCCGCTTTCCCGTTGAAGCAGTGCTGGGACAGTTCATCGGACATGCCGAAGCCGGCAAAGATGTCTCTGCCCTGTTGGGAAGCATTCTCGATTGGGCCAACAATCGCTTCCGAGCGGCGATTCAACCGGCGGACTTGAACGGGAAGACTCTCGAACATTTGGCGAACCGGTTGTTCCAGGCGAGTGCTGATTACTTCGGCGACGGCACCTTGTTGCGACGGCTCAAAGAATTACTCGATCAAACTTTTCCCGCTCTGGTTCTGGAAGATCGAAGCCGTCCCGCCCTGCCGAACGCCGATGGTTTGGCCTCGCTGGTGAATTGGGCTAATGAGATTTTGCAGGTCGGCTGGCAGCCTGAAGAACTGCGTCGCCTGAATCGTGATCAAGTCGAACAAATGGTGATGTCTGCTTACGACGCGCGCTTCCGTCCGGAGATGAGTCACACCGAACGATCGGTGGTCCTCGAAATTTTGGACAACTCTTGGAAAGAGCACCTGTATGACATGGACTATTACCGTTCTGGCGTCGGGTTGGTCAGCTATGCGCAGAAAGACCCGAAGACTGAATATCGTCGGCAGGGAATGGAAGCGTACCAAGCAATGTGGAAGCGGATCGGCTCTCAAGTGACCTCCGCGATCTTCCGTTTGGAGCGAGAAAGTGCGGACTTCGATGGTTCGCAATGGCAGGTCACATCGGTCAGCCACGAAGAGTTTCACGAAGCGCCGCCCGATGTGCCGTCCGACCCGCGACAGCAGCTTGACCCGCGCGACTACGAAGGGACGGCCAACTCCAACGCAGCCGCTCAGCCGGTTAAACCGATCCGCAATTTCGGACCACAAGTCGGCCGCAACGATCCGTGCCCGTGTGGTAGCGGCAAAAAGTACAAGAAGTGTTGTGGTGTGAACGAGGGTTAGCTTTTGTCGCACGGTTTTCCAAACCGTGTGTTTGGCCTCTTCGTATTTTACGACCGCCCCGTTTGAAAAACGGTGCTACGAGAACAACGCAAGATCGCCGGAGTGGCAAGGATGCCTTGGCTGTTGAATGTCCTCTATTTCGCGTTGCTCGTTCTGGTTTCGCCAGTGCTGTTGTATCGACGTTGGGCACACGGCAAATACCGCGATGGCTGGGCAGAAAAGTTTTGGGGACGTTTGCCGGAGCGGACTTCATCGCGGCCTTGCCTGTGGCTGCACGCGGTCAGTGTGGGTGAAGTCCTGCAGTTGCGTCCCGTCATGCGAGAATTGATTGCGGCGCGGCCCGATTGGGAGTTCGTGATCACGACGACAACTCGCACCGGCTTGGACGTGGCGAAGAAAGAATTCGCGCAGCATACGGTTTGTTATTTCCCGCTCGATTTTTCTTGGGCTGTGCGTCGAGCGATTCAGCGAATTCGTCCGTCGGCGATTGTGCTTGTTGAACTGGAACTCTGGCCGAACCTGGTCCTTGCCGCCGATCGGCTGCATGTCCCGCTGGCTTTGATCAACGGGCGTGTCAGCGCCAAAAGTTTTCGCGGCTATCGTCGAGTTCGTCCGTTACTGCGAAGTTTGTTGCAGCGATTCGCATTGCTTGCCGCGCAGAACGATGAGTATGCCGAACGTCTGCTCGATCTCGGCGCGCCGCGCGATCGCCTGCATATTACTGGCTCAATCAAGTTCGACGGAGTTCAGTTCGATCGAAGCCATGCGAAGACTCGCGAGATCCGTGAGTTCTTCGGCCTGCAACCCGGCGAGCGTGTCTTCATTGCCGGCAGCACTCAAGCTCCGGAAGAAGCGATCGCCCTCGATACCTGGCAAACACTGAGACGTGAGTTTCCCGATCTGCGGCTCATCTTGGTCCCTCGCCACAAAGAACGATTTGAGGAAGTTGCTCAGTTGGTTCTCTCACGCGGCCTGCCGTTGCGAAGACGATCGAGTGTGGCGACGACCGCCAGCTCACCAGAAGGAGTGTTGCTGCTCGACACGCTGGGAGAACTCGGCGCGTGCTGGGGGCTGGCCGACATCGCGTTCGTCGGTGGGAGCCTCACTTTGCGAGGCGGACAAAACATGCTTGAGCCCTCCGCATTCGGAGCTGCCGTGCTGTTCGGTCCCAATACCTGGAACTTTCGCGACATCGTCGAACAACTTCTCGCGCGACAAGCGGCTCAAGTCGTGCATAGCGGCGATGAATTGACCTCAACAGTGCGCAGCTTGCTCACGGATTCAGACGCAGCCAACAAACTTGGTCAACGTGCGCAGTCTTTTCTCTCGACGCAACAAGGCGCAACCGGTCGTACCGTGCGATTGCTGTTGAGCCTGCCGATTACCGCCGAGTGTGTGGCGTCTGAACGACGCGCGGCGTAACTGGGAGTGATGTCCCATTCGGTCATCGACGAGCCGTTGTTCGCATCGCTGCAGTCATGTGGATTCTGTCGAGAGGTGGCCGTTTGAAAGCAAACGATGCTTGAACGCCACCGATTGGCGAGCGTCACGTCGCGGTGATTGAGCGTTTCAGAGTCGAAACGCTCTGTTCAATCCGCAAACTCGCGGCAGCTTGGGCCGACTTTGCGGTTGGATAATCGCTACGACCGCTACAGCCGCGAACGATTCTCTAGTCGTTTTGAGCATCGTCCAGAAATGCGGTGAAGACGAATGCGTTTTGCGAAATCCTGACCGACATTTAGCCGCCCAAAGAACCGTCGTCATCGAGACACCGGTGCGACGGCACTCACAGCAATTCTTTTCTAGTGCAGAAACAAACTCGGGAGGCAGCATGTTCGGGACGAAGACGAAGAAGGAAATCAATCAGGCTCGCTCAGTAGGCAATAGCAACTCGCGGAACGACAGCAACACGATGGCGGTTGTCTCCTCAAAGATGGACGCTTTACAAACCGCGTTGGAGCAGGAGCAGAAGGCGAGCGCCGCAGTTCCAGCCAACGACGACAGCGATCGGCTCCAGAATTCGATCGGTCGAGGAACGATCATCGAAGGGAACGTTCACGCCGAAGGCGACCTGCTGATCGAGGGCCTCGTCAAAGGCGACGTCACCACGAAAACCAAGTTGGTTGTTGGCAGCAACGCCGTGATCGAAGGAAACATTCTCGCGCAACATGCCGAGATCGCCGGTCGCGTGCAAGGAACCGTGAAGGCACTGGGACTCTTGGTCATCAATTCCAGCGGCACGATCCTCGGTGATGTGATCACGAAGGATCTCAATGTCGAATCCGGATCGACGTTCAGCGGTCGTCTGCAAGTGGGCGGAACCGTTAGCTCGACTCCGATCGAAATACCGAAGGTCAATTTCTCCTCCCCGACGCCGGCTCCAGCAGCCTCTGCCTCGGCGATTGGTGATTCGGTGTTTGATAGTCCGGCTCCGTCCAAGAAGTCGAGTCATCCTGTTGCTGAGAAGTCTGTCGTCACGGCGGCGAAGTCGGATGCTGACAACACGGCAGAACAACTCGCGGCGAATCTCAGCAGGAGTGCATTGTTGCACTAAGAAGGCAATGAAGAATGATTCCGTAGACCGGTTTTTCAAACCGGTCGAACTGAACCCCCGGTTTGAAAAACCGGGCTACAAAAACACGAAGTCATTGCTCTTCGCCAGCTAAGCAGATCTCGAAATATCGTTTCCAACAACCGAAGCCTTCACGGGCTTCGGTTGTTTTTGGTTCTGACTTGTATTGATCCCTTCTTACCGGAGTCCGTGCGATGAGTGCCTCACGTTGGAGAGTTCTGACCGCCTATTTGCCCGGCATTGCTTCGGTCGTGAATTCATTTCAGTCGCCTGAAGTTCAATTGGCGGTTTTTCAATCGCTGATGAAAGCGTTGGATGAAAAGACCGATGCGGAAGAAGCTCAATTGGCCGCCGTGAAATCAAAATCACGAGCGCCTAAATCGGTGAGTCGTGACGTTGTTTCCGATGGTGACAGCGAACTGGCCTACGACATTGTCGAGGGTGAAAGCATTCACGCGCTGATGGGAAAAAGTTGACCTAGATTGTGGCGGAGTTCGCAAGAACTCAGCTACGGGCGACAGGACGAGGTTTCAGGGCGAGGTTCATTGGGAATCTCGCAGACCATCGCAGGACACCGTGGCGAGCATACGGTTGTGAAAGTCAGTCATGACAGACACTGGCGATCCACGAGAGAGCGCAATGCTCCAGGAATTAGCGCAGCTTCGTGCTCAGTCCCCGGTGTTTGATCCGCATTTGTTTCCCGCGTTGCAGCAGCTCGCCAAGTTTTATTTCGACGAGCACCGCTTCAATGATGCTCGGCCCCTGCTCACCGAAGCGTTGGAAATTCGCATCCGAAAACTGGGTGAGAATCATTTTCAAATCGCCGAAAGCTTGTGCCATTTAGCTTCGCTCGAAACCGCGCTGCACGAGCATGTTCAAGCCATCAACCTCTTGCGAAAAGCGGAGCAGATTCTCAAAGGCTACGGCAACGAACGTCGTGAACAACTCGCGACAGTGCTCAATCAGCTTGTCGAATCGCTGTTCGCCGAGTCGCAATACACCGAAGCGACCGACCTCGCGAAACGGGCCCTCGAATTGCAAGGGGGCAACATCCACGCAGCGACTCCGGAAGTGACGCGCACACGGAACAACTTGGCGGC
>JAYUFI010000116.1:0-2725 GCA_043738805.1 Planctomycetaceae bacterium
CCGCTGTCGATGAAGGCTGCGCGGACATCGTCGTGTTGTTGCTGGACTCGGCTCCGATCGCGTATGCGTACAACGTTCATTGCCGCTCGCGAGTCGAAACGCTGCACATGCTGGCCGATCCGAACGTCTCCGGAGCGGCCGATCTGTTGATCGGTCACATGCTGCAAGACGAGATCGCTCGCGGAGATTCGTGGCACGTCTTTCTGCCTACGAGCACTGCGGGCGTTGCTGCCGACTGGCCCATGTGGCAAGGAACTCAACTGAGAGAAACGCTCGTCACGCATTACCGCCGAGACGACACACGATCGCGATTACTACGCTGGCTCGATGGAAGCCAACCGATTCGCTCTCGTTACCTGATCGCGTCAACGCCAAACACATCGTTGTAATGTCACGAACTTACGTGACGGCTACATAGGTGCGGCTTCATCTCGTTACTTCAAGTTCTCGTTGCTGAACTTGGAAATTGCCGAACCGATGAATCGCAGGATGCCTTCGTCGAATCGCGTGGTTCCGGTCACTTTGCCGTCCTTCGCCACGAGCTTCGTTTCCCAGGTGTCCTTGCCAGGCTTGAATGCTTCGAGAGCCAGTTTGCGAACCGCTTCACGATCTCGCTTCGCTTTCGCAGCAGCAGCCTCGTCATCAGTCAACTTCTTCGCCGGATCTTTCTTGGCCGAGTCAGTTCCGTCACGCCGAGCACTACGAGCATCAATGAGTTCGATCCACGGACTCGCTTTGACATACAACGTCAAGAAGTTGCTCGCGTCCGCTTCGTTCGCTTTGCCGACGGCATCAATCGCCGCTTTGAGTTGCTCAAGCGACTTCCCGCCGATCGCAACCCACCACGCAGTCGGGCCGGTCCCAACGTACAGCACGGCGTCCTTTCCGAAAGCCTCTTCAATGTCGGCATCGGCAATCGGCATCGTGATCGAGTGAATTGACACGTCGCCGACCTTTTCGAGATCAAGCTGCACCTTCGCGTCCGACTTCATCTTCGGGATCAGTTCGAGAATCGGTTTGAGGTCGTTGCCGCTGGGTGACTTGATGCCGAAGACCAGATTCAGTTTCTCGCCGGGCGCTTGCGAAACTTCGATCATCCCTTCGACCGCTCCGGCATTCACGCCCGTTTGCAGCATGTCGAACCAGAGATTGGAAGCGGCCTTCGTCGCTTCTTTCCAGTCGTCGGTCTTGTCCTTCTCCGAATCGATCGTCTTCGAGGCACTCGCACGGGCGAGCACAATCGCACCGACCGCGTGTGTTTTCCGCATTTCATCCAGCGGAAAATTGATCCGCCCGCTGAGCATTGCGTCGGTTGAGCGCGGCACGCTTGCAAACATCCCCGGAGCTTGTCCCAACAACTTCGCACTCGTTTCGAGCGACGTTCCCGCAATCGCTGACAACTCAAAATCGATCCGCCCTTCGCGCTTGCCAGAATCGGTCGTCCAACCAAAAACTAATTCGGCAGACTCGGCGATGAAACGTTCCAGTTCGTCGAGGTTATGCGTCAGCGTTCCTTTGCGGAGTTCAAAAGTTTCTGCCGACTCGTCCACTTGCTGTTTGAGCCCTGCGGTCAGATTGTCTTTGACCTTTTGAAAGTCTTTCTTGCGAGCATCCTGATCGGCGGCCGTTTGCTTTTCGTTCTTGATCATCAGCCCCAAGTCGAGCTTCTTCGCCAACAACGCGGCAACGGCTTTCCCCTTGGTCGGATCAGTGAGATTCGCAGGCAAACCATTTCGAGAACTCGCAATCACGGCGTAGTTGATCGGCACACTGAGGACTCGCAGAAATCCGTTGTAGACCGCTTGCGGATCAACCTTGTCGCCACCACCAAGTTGAAACAGTCCCGCAGCCAGGCGCTTGCTCTTGATGCCGAAACCTTCTAGGTTCGCCAAGAATTTCTGTCCGAGCGGCTTTCCCGCAGGATCTTTGACCGGAAAGTAAGTCCGGGTTTCTGAGCCGGTTGAATTCAAGATCACATCTACGATGACCGGCTTGCTCGGATCTGTTCCATCCATGAACGTGTCGAGCACTTGCTTGAGCAGCTTCCAGCCATTCGCACCATTCGGAGCGAGTTCCGTCAGGAACTTCAGGTCGGCAACCAACTCGTCGCCTGACAACAGCGCGCCGTGAATCGCAGGAGCGTGTGGCGGCGGAGCCTGCTGCGCGAAAGTTGTCCCCGATGCCAAAGCCAAAACACAGCACAACGCCATCACGATCCGGCGAAAAGTCTTCACAAGCAGGCTCCTTCCAACGGCTAATCAAAGTGGCCTTTGAGCGATCCGGACGACTCCTCGACGATGGCAAAAGAGCCACAGATCGCTGTCGGGCCACTCAAAAGGTGCTCGCTGATCGCAAACTTTGCTCAGGTAGCAAACGAGCGGGATTGTAGGAGGATTATTTCAAACGAGACAAGATGGGTGACATGCTACGCACATCGTTACATGATTCGCGACAACACCAAACAGGCATTGTGACCGCCGAATCCAAAACTGTTCTTCAGAATGTGACGGATACCTGTTGGCCGCGCTTCGTGAGGCACGTAATCCAAATCACAGTCGTCATCCGGATTGTCGAGGTTGATTGTCGGCGGCGCGACTTGATTCTGCAGCGCCAAGCTTGAGGCGACTACTTCGACGCCACCGGAAGCTCCCAGCAAGTGGCCAAGTTGACTCTTAATGCTCGACACACAAATGCGTTTGGAGTGTTCGCCAAACACGGTTTTGAT
>JAYUFI010000117.1:0-2723 GCA_043738805.1 Planctomycetaceae bacterium
TCTTGAACGTGTCTCAAGACGAACAAAAACGCCGATTCATCGAACGCATCAATGATCCGAAGAAGCAATGGAAGTTCTCGGCGGGAGACATCAATGAGCGGCAGTCGTGGGACGCCTACATGCAGGCGTATGAGAGCTTGCTCAACGAAACAAGCACCCAAGAGGCTCCGTGGTACGTCGTCCCCGCCGACCAAAAGTGGCTCTGTCGAGCGATCGTCTCACGTATCCTGGTGCAAACCGTTGACGGCTTGAACGCGAAATATCCCAAGGTGTCTGCAGAACAACTCGCCGCGTTGGAAGAGTGCCGCAGGAAGCTCCAAGCGGAAGAAGAATGAGGAGCCGTTCGGCAATCACGAATTGAGATGGCTAACTAGTGCTTTGTCACAGCCACCCAACCCGAAATTCAAGAAGTGACGAAGCACTCGCCGGCCTTGGTACGGCGGTTTGCGTTGCCTGCTTTCGCCCGCTAAGAAGTCCGCTCCGCTGAATAACACAGTTGAGGAGCGTTGATCATGCGAATTGCCGTCGGGCAGATGTGGCAAGAGTCGAACACGTTCAACCGCAATCCCACGCGCTGGGAAGACTTCGCCAATTGGGGCATTGCGGTTGGTCCAGAAATCTTTGAGCGATACAGCGAAACCGGCGAACTCGGCGGTGTGCTGTCAACATTGCGGCAATGGCCGGAACCGCCGTCCGAGTTGATTGGTCTCGCGAGGTTTGCCTGCTGGCCGTGGGGCAGTGTTGAAGCGGAGACTGCGGCGCGCGTTCTGAAAACATTCGACGAGCAATTGACGATCGCCGGGCCGCTCGACGGAGTGAGCCTCAATCTGCACGGCGCGATGGCGGCCGAGAACGATCCCGACTTGAGCGGCACGCTGCTGGAGTTGGTCCGCAAGCGAGTTGGCCCGGACGTCCCCATCGTCGCGAGCTTTGACCTGCACGCGAACATCACGCACAAGATGCTGAGCAACGCCGATCTCTTGTGCGGCTATCACACGTCGCCGCACTTGGATTCTTGGCAAACGGGCGAACGAGCGGCTCGCGGTTTGTGGAAGATTTTGAAGCAAGGCATTCGACCGCAGACGATTTGGCGCAAGCTGCCGATGCTCACCGCCGCCGAATATCACAACACGTTTACCGGCCCGCCGGCTCCGATCTATGAACGGCTCAAACAACTCGAAGCGGAAGAGGGAGTACTCGCCGCGAACGTGGCGATGGTCATGCCGTGGTATGACGCGCCACAGCTTGGTTGGTCCGTGATGCTGACGACGAATCGCCGAGAGTCTCGCTGGGAACAAGAGGTCGATCAGCTCAGCGCGAACTGCTGGAGCATTCGTCATGACCTGGAAGCGGTTGAGCGCTTCCAGCCCGCTGATGTCGTACAGCGCGCGTTGTCGCATGGCGGACATCCGATCGTCATCGGCGATGGAGCCGATGCGACGAACAGCGGCAGCCCCGGCGATTCGACCAGCTTGTTACGCGAACTGCTCGCTGCACCGCAGATTCCTCACGGCGCGTTGACGTTCATGGTCGATCCGATTGCGGTGGCAGAGGCATATCGTGTCGGAGTTGGCGGCGCATTTGATGCGGATGTCGGAGGTAGATTCGCGCCGGAGTATTCGTCTCCCGTCCGCGTACGCGGCACAGTCGATCGGCTGCAAAATGTCGAATGGACGCTGAACGGTCACATCAGCAAGAACATGCCAGTCAACATGGGACGCGGTGCGATCGTGAGAATGGGCGACGTCACGATCCTGTTGGTCGAACGAGGCGGTCCCGGCAGTTCCCCTCGGCTGTACGAGTCGGTTGGACTCGATCCCCGCACGTGCGGCATCGTCATCGCGAAATCGCCGCAAGGTTTCCGCGCGGATTACAGCCCTTTCGTCGCCGGAACTTTTCTCGCCGACTGTCCCGGCTGTGCGTCGCCACATTGGCACGACATGCGCTTCGATCACGTCAATCGACCGCTGTGGCCGCTCACGTCGCTTGCAAGTCCGTCCGAAGCGACATGGTGCGAAAGCGGTTGGATTGAACGCGCGATTTGATTGCGTTCTCACACAAACACGACGTGCAAGCGAGTGGTCCGACGTAAAGATCACTCGCTTGCGCGTCGTGCTAGAACGCGATCAATCGCCGTGCAACTTCCGCAGGCGGCCTGATGTGCGGAGCAAGAGTTGAATTCGTTCGAACTCGTTGAGCCAATCTTGTGTGACAGCATCAAGCAACGATCGTCCGGGAGAAACGAGTCCCGTCGGACAGGCGGCTCCGTCGAGGCCGGTTGTGATGTCGCGATATTTCGACAGCGTGCGGTCTCCGTATTGGCCGCAACGGAACCAGTCTTCGCTCAGGAACAACACGGCCGGGACGCGAGCCGCTCCGCAGACGGACAGTTCGTTTGCTAAGTCGGGACTGGCATCGCGATCGAAGAAACGGACATCGAGACAACTCGTCGCCGCTGCAAAATGGTCAAAGATCGGGCATTGATTGATGCAGTCGCCACACCACGCTCCGGCCAACACGATCACCGGCATCTTCCGTTTGAACGAACCGAGCAATTGCTTCTGAGCGTCGGTCAGCTTGATGTCGGCATGAACTCCCTCCCAACGGCGCTGTTGCTCCGGAGTGCCGAAATTGGCGAGGAAGTTTTGATAGGTTAGTCCGGTTTCAAAGACCTTGGCGTAATCCATCGTGGTCAACCTTTTGTGAAAGTAGCACGACGCGCC
>JAYUFI010000118.1:0-7154 GCA_043738805.1 Planctomycetaceae bacterium
AACGACATCGTGATTACCCGGTGTCAGCGAGAATGGTTCACTGTGGCTCGTGACAGCGGGAGCAATACTGTCGCGAATCGCCGATTCAGTCTGTGGCGATGCAATGAACACCGTCCGTTCGGGACGATGTCCAAGGATTGATGCAATCAAAGGTTCGGAAGCGCCGCCAACAGTGCATACCAAGAGATCAAATCCATTCATGCTTGGTCCTTCTAAGTTCACTCGGCTCTGGAATCATATCCTTCGAGGCGGCAGCTTCGGCTGTGGCTTCTGAGGCAGGCGACCGAAGACCTCGATGAACTTGCCGCGTTTACCGACCGATGCCATTCGCTCAGCAACAACGATCACGTCTGCCGCAAGCGTTGGGGCTTCATTAAGAGTCCAACCGCCGTCTGGCTGATAGCCGTTCGACGTGTTCGGTGCGAGGCGCAACATCTGGCATTGGAAGGCACCGGATGACGTTGCTCGTTCGACCTTCAAGAGCACTTGAGTCGGCGACAACTCGGCCATGCGTTGCTTGAGTTGGTCCGTCGTGATTTCGGGGGTGTTGACCACGAGAGATCGTGTCGGTGGCTGGCCGGAAACCGGATTTGGACGTTGACTTGACGCTGGCCCGCTCGGCGGTGGAAGAGCGGCGCGACGGTCGAGATCGGCCGTGAAGGCTTGCAGGAACTTGTCGAGGAAAGCACGGCTCGTGGCGAGGTCTGGCAAATAAGCTGCCGGAAATGCCAAGGCTCGCACGGTGTAGCTGCCCGGCTTGCCAGAGACATGAATGTGAATCGGCGAAGCATGACGCACGTTGTCTTCTTTGCGAATTCGCCGCGCTTCATCAAGCAATAGCTTCACAGGACCGGTTGGTGAGAAGGAACCGGACGCAGGACTGCCAATGCGGTGCGGCATTCCGAGTGCCTTCTTCTCCAAGCGATGCTTGTAGCTCTTTGCGAACGCCTGATAGGCAAAGCCGATCTGGTCAACGACAGCCCAGACGTTGGGCCATTTGAAGGTCGCGGTCACTTCAGGGAGCTTCTGACTGAGGGCGGAAGATTCCGCTCGGCGTTCGACAAACTCGTTTGGCAAACGGCCTCGTTGGCGTAGCCCGGCGGCGACTTGCTCGCATTTCTCAGCCGACCAATCTTTCAAGTCCGTGACTTCCAGTGACCCGAATCCCTTGCGAGCTTTCGAGCCGACTCCGCCGAACTGGCACAGTAGCCACAATGCGGCCTGGGCTTGATCGAGCACTTGCTTTGCCGTGAACACACCATTTGCGTCGCGCACCTCGCGCGCGATGATGCGAAACGACCAATTCGTGTCGGCGTCGAGAAAGTACCGCTGCTTGCGTTCCTCCGTCGGCTTGCCTCGATCCTTGGTCTCGTCCATTCCGAATGAGGCGTACCACAAGCCCTGAGTCGTCTTCCTCGGATCGGCACCGGGGATTCCATACTCGGAGTTTTTCTGCTCTGGGCGCATGTTGGCGTAACGGGCTTTGTTGTAGAGCTGCGGTGCGATTGGTCCTGCCGGTTGCACGACAATGCGAATGGCGGCACCACGATTGGTGTTGCCCCAGAGCTTGCCTTCCAACTCGCGAAGTTGATCGACGCTCAGGAAGCCGGCGTGCATGGTGCGCCACCACCAGCGGAGCATTCCGCGCAACGTGGCGGGACGCAGATTGCAATCCGTGGCGCGTTGCTGATCGGCTCCGGCCAGAAAGGCGGGGGTGACGAGTTCGAGCGTTCCTGTGAATTCGGCGCGTGTGGCGGGCGGCTGGGAAGACGGTGTCTCGTGTGAGTGGAACGTGCCGTAGCCGGCATTGGTTTTGGCTCCCGCGCCGAGCCAATGCAGGGCGTCGCAAAGCCACTCCTTCACGGTGTCGATGGTGATCGGCGAGCCATCGGACTTTGTTCCCAGCCCATCGGCAGTGCGCGGGGCAAAGGCAAATTGAAAGGACTGACCAGCAGCCACCACGAGAAAGGGGATGGGTGTCGGGCTATGCCAATCACCTGGCGCTTCACTCCCCTGATAGTAGGGGACGTAGTGCGGCGTCATGATGTCGGCTTCGAGTTGCACGGGCTGGGTTGGGATCGCGTCGAAGCAGATCAATTGTCCGACGTGGAACGGCCGATCGCTGCCGAAGACTTGATCGGCGAGTGCCTCGCCACCGTCGATCCACTCGCGGACAAAGGCTCGCAGCAGTCCTTTGACCCCTGATCCCGCGAGATACGGTGTGCCAAGCGAGTGATGCCACGCGAAGCCGATTTCGATGGGATGCTCGCGTCCCAATCCAGTCGCGAAGCGTGTCGACGTGGTCAATGTGATGGCGTCGCCGCCGAGCACCTTGGCAAGCGTCACCTGCCGTCTCACGAGTTCGGCAAGCTGTTGCGGACAGCCAATTACCCCGCCCGTCACGGTCTGAATCCAATCCAGCTTCGCAACGGTGATTTGATCGAGCTGGCTCCACGATTGTCCGTGCCATCGGTCGCAGAATTTGTCATACCACAAGCCCGCGTTCATGGTGGCATGGGGGCGAGCGGCTCGGCTTCCCGAATGCAACGGACGTGTGAGCTTCGGCCCAAGGTCATGATTGGCCATCGCGTGCTCCTTTCGATGGCTGCGTTGCCTTCGATAAAAACGCTTGCGCGAACTTCTTGAGCCAGACGAGGTACGCCAGCGCTTCGGCCTGAGCGTGACAGTATGTGGACTGGTCGCTTTGCACGAGAGCCTCAATGAGCGGTTTGCTCACACCAACGCGGGCTTCTGAGCCACAGAGCCAGTCTTCGAGATGGTCGTAAAGCCGCCGATGCGCATCTTTGTCGGAAGACTCGCCCTTGGCTTGTGCCAAGAGCGTGGCACAAGCCTGCCCCAAGCTATTCATGACGATCGTCGCTGAAAGGCTCTCGGCGTAGCTCTTGTAGTCACCCGCGTACTTCCATCTCTGAACTCCCTCGACTTGTTTCAAAGCGTGGGCAGCGCGCCGTTGTTCGAGAGTAGATTGAGAATTGGTGGCGTTCATGCCGCACCTCCGTTGCCATCGACCACGGACACCGCGAACCAACCCTGGCCGACGGTCTCATTGCCGCCAACCTGGAGATACGGTCGCTTGGCAAAGATGCCTTTGACGGTGTCGAGCGCTCCGGAACCCCGTTCGGCCAGCAAGCCGTAGAAGACGCTGTCGGACGGAATGGTCTCTTCATACCACAGGTTTTCACTGATTTTGGTCTTCTCGTTGAGTACGTTCCGAGCATTGATCGCGAGTCCGAACCGGGCGAACCACATGAAATCGCGATCGCTAATGACGACCAATTGTTGTGGCAGCCGCTTTCGGCTTTCCTCGTGTTTGAGCAACGGCTGAATGACCGCGTGAAGCGTGGCAAGGTCTTCACTGTCAGGCTGAGGTTGAAACTGCCGCTCTTCGAGGAACAGTTCGCCTTCGTTGAGGCCGAGGTAATGGCCATCGGCGACGCTCACTTCCACCGTCGTTTCTCGAAGTGTCGATGAGGAACGGCGGACATCGCGCATCAGCCGTTCAATCAAGTGCGGGCAGGTCACCCATTTGTACGCGGACTTCAAGCTGCGGATGGGCAGCAGCAACAGCCGGATGTCCGAAACCAGCAGCGCTCCAGCATTCTCCTGTTCTCCGAAGATTCGCTTGCGTGTGGCTTCATCAACCTTGGACTGTGGATCGCGAGCCAGATCCAGCAACGCTCCTTTGACACTTGATCCGACAATGACTGGGTAGTCGGTGGCGGCCTCGCGGGCGACGGGTAGATCGACGAAGCCGGACGACTGGCCGGCTCCGGGATGAATCGAGGTTTCGGCCAGCAGGCCGAGGATCAGGCTCTTCATCGGGAGGAATCTCCTGGAGTTGATGGCCAGACTCCGAGCACAACTTGCCCGAAGCCATATTGAGTCTTCATGCCAATGCCCCGCGCGGAACGCTCAACAATGGCGGAAGGATCGGAGACTTCCAGAAACCACGTTGAGCCAGCGGGGAGCATCGGACGCAACGGCAGCGGACGGCGTTCGAGTGAATTCCAGCCACCCAGCGACTGTGGTTTGCCGACGCAGGCTGAAACAACGGTGGTCCCCGGCCAGTCGAAAAACGGCACATTGTGGTGCGACGCTCCGCGTCGCAATTCACGACGCGGAGCGTCGTGCCACATTGATTGCGACATTGCCGCGAGATGAGCATCGGGCGGAAGCAAAGGAGTGATGAGCGTGACGGCCACTCGGTGGGAATTGCGGATGATTTCGAGCGGTGCCATCGGCAATGCCAATTGAGTGACCGCGCGACAGTCGGCCATGCGACCTTCACCTCCCAACTGGAGCAACTCCGGCATCGCCCAGTCTTTGTCCGGCAAGCCAGCGACCGTCATTGCCAGCGACACACCACGGGCCAGACGCACGAAACGCGGGCTGTAAAGAGCACCTTGTTCGGTGACTCGTTTTTCTTCATTGCGTTTGAGGCCGACTCGCGACTCAAGACGCCAGAGGCCGCGCGACACTATGACCTGAGTCTGAGTCGGAAGCTCGCCGCTCAGAATTCGTGACAATCCATCAGCAGTGACCCATTGCGATGCCGGTTCTTTGAGACCTTTCCTGGGTTCATTCGCCGATGGCAGACGAACACGACCGAGATCGCATTCGACTTCCGCTCCGGGGGCCAGCAAGCATGCGGGTTGCCAGACGGGTTCCGAGTCTTCGCTTTGTGTCACCGGATTGCCGAGCACATGCAACGGCATGGGGAACAGCAACTCGGGCGGCCTGTCCCCCGACTTCCGAACAAGCCACGGTCCTTGAAAACGCAGCATCCCGAGATCGTCGAAATCTTTGCCGAGGACCGCGTTCAATTTGGTGTCCCAATGGCCTGTTCCACCCCAATCTTTACTGCGAGCGAGAGCCGCACGGATTGCTCCCACCAACGTGGTGGCGGGAGGTGGAAAGAGACTAGCGACGTCCGTTTGGTTGGTCTCCTTCTCGTTGTAG
This sequence comes from Planctomycetaceae bacterium, assembly GCA_043738805.1. Lineage (GTDB taxonomy): Bacteria > Planctomycetota > Planctomycetia > Planctomycetales > Planctomycetaceae > SXKJ01. Next base: position 4,981 of record JAYUFI010000118.1, read on the forward strand.
GGGCGACCGTCGCGGAAGAACCACGCATCAATCGGACTGAGCAGCAGTGTTTGAAGCGTCGTCATTCGGCGTCCTCCTTTCCGTCACTGGCGAGAAAGCGGACAAGCAACGCGCCGTCGATGCCCAACGTGTTTTCGTCTCGCACGATTTTGAATTGCGGCGAGTCTTTGGTGCCGACGTCCTTGCGAGTCGCTCGCTGGCAAAGCTTGAGCAGTCGCTGGATCGCTTCCTTCGCCTTGTCTTTGTTCTGCTCGGCCACCTCGACACCAACACGATGACTCAATCCGCGCAGGTAGTCCGCCTCCAGCACCCGCTCGAATTGAAGGTCATCGGAGAGCTTTCCAAACTCACCGGGTCGAGTCAGCGCCTTATCGGTGAGCGCGGCGAAGCGATCACGGACGCTGTAGAGAAATCCGGATGAGAACGCGCCAGGACGTCCGGCATCAGTGCGTTTCAGGCTCTCCACGAGATCGTCAATGATGTTCCCGCCGCCTGTTCGCAACTTGCCACCCTCATCCTCGCGGATGTGTTTCCACGGAGCCGACCATTGCGCGTTGATGCCGCTTGATTTGAAGACCGCGATGGCCAAGCTGTCGCGGCCCGTCGCCTCTTTGGCGATGTCGTCCAGTAAGTGATGCGCGGTGGCCAGCACGTCTCGCAGAGGCGTGTGATAGTGGGCGTAGACGATCGAACCGGAGAGCGTTGCGAGGCCGGCAATCACTTCGCCGCAATCCGCCTTGAAACACCGCTGATACTCGTCCGTCAGCGCAATCGCGCATGGCAGCACATCGCGAAGAGGCAGCATCGCGAGCACGTCGTCACCACCCGCATAGATCGTGATGCCGTCGTTCCGGCTAACGATGTCCGGCACATGGCGCGAGAACTGGCTGAGTGCCCGAGTCGCTCGCGTCTCGCCAACGCCCTTCGGCTTGCGAGCTTCGCCAAGCAACGCGCCCATCGAATCGCCGTCCATCAACAGCACGGCGTAAAAGGCGGATGGCTTGGACTCGGCCGCCTTACAGAGCGTTTTCAATTGCTCTTGCAGCTTGTCACGTTGTGCCTTGTCTTCGTCGTCCGAAAGCTGATTCTGAAACGGCGTGACTCGCGAGTTCCTCAGCGCATTCGGCTGAAAGAAATTGCCATCGAGCTTCAGGAAGTCACCGGTCACGTCCTTCAATGGCTGAAGACTCTTGATCCGAGTCTGCCGCTCGCCGAGCGCGTTCTCGGCAAGCCGGCGGACCATCGTCCCATACGTTATGACGTCCGACCGTAGCTTCGCGTTCGAGGCGACATCCCGGAGCCACGGAATCGCCGCAACATAAGCCGTCGAAGGCCAGTTGTTCTGCTCCAGCGGTCGGCCGATGGCTTCGTTTGCAACTCGTGGAAACAGCCGCTTGATGAGTGCGATGGCACACAGCCGTTCGTCGTCGCCGAGGTCTAGTTTGCCAGTTCGGGATCGCAGCCGACACCAGAACTCATCCTGTTTCGTGCGAGCCAGCGACCGAATCCAGCCCGACAATTCCTGCCGATCACCCATCATTGTGCAGTGGTCGCCCGGTTCGACGGTGGCTGGCGTCGTCCGCCAATTCTTGCGAGCTGCCAGCAATTCGTCCGAACTATCGGGCGAGCCAATCACCCAACTGATCTCCCAGAAGTTGGCGACTTGACGATCCCAAATGGCTTGCGTGTCGTCACCGTGCTGAGCGACTCCGGCGACGTACTGATTCCAAACGGAATCCACGACCTCTTTCCATCGCGAGCGTAGGGCTGCACTCGCCGCCTCGGCGGTAGCACGTCCATCAGCAACGTCCACGACAAACCGATTGGGCACAGTTCCGAAATCATGTCGCTGCGCGTTTGATCTGGCTTCGTCATCCCAAGCGGGAAGCACGATCTGACCGCCATGACCAATCACAACGTCTAGTGCGACCTCGGCAAGGTGCGACAACAAAAACGAACTCGCCCACAAGTCCCGAGTTCGTCGCGACTGCGTCACGAAACCCTGCACCGGACCTAATGAGAAATGAAGTCGTTGATTCACAGCAGCGCCTCTTGTCCTTCCAACTCGGTTTTCTTCTTGGTCGCGTTGGACTTTCCATTCAATCTGTCGAGGTAACCATTGACTCGGTCCCACATCAAGGCTCGCCACCAGAAGCGGAGCACGCCTTTGAAAC
>JAYUFI010000119.1:0-7152 GCA_043738805.1 Planctomycetaceae bacterium
TCAGGAATTGCAAACGCGCCATCCGTGATAACGTCCGAACGTCAGTTGAGTTTGGCTCATCAGGGTGATAGGGTCGATATTGAGAGCAAGAATGAACGAGGGTCTGCCGTGCTGACGTACTGGGGCCGCGAGAATCGGTGTTGCGACAACATCAGCCGCCGTGACTTTCTTCAAGTCGGGGCGCTCGGCTTGGGGGGCATGACGCTGGCCGATGTCTTGCGACTGCGAGCGGAAGCTCAAGACAAGCGATCGACTCCGCGAGCGATCATCATGGTCTGTTTGGCCGGTGGGCCGAGCCATTTGGACATGTACGATTTGAAGCCCGATGCGCCCTCGGACTATCGCGGCGAGTTCCAGCCGATTCAAAGCAACGTTTCCGGCTTCGACATCTGCGAACACATGCCACTGCAAGCTCAGATCGCCGACAAGCTGGCGTTGGTTCGCACGGTGCAATTCGTTGAGCCGATGCAGCACGAGCTGGAAGAGGTTTACACCGGCTTCACCAAAGCGGCGAAGCGTCCCACATTCGGTTCCGTGGTGAGCCGTTTCCGTGGCGCGGACAGCACGCTCCCTCCGTATGTCAGTCTCGAATACAGCCAAGGAGTGACCAGCTACGAAAACCCTCAGTATGCGGGTGCCGCGCATTCGCCGCTGCACATCGCGGGCGGAGACGGGGTTCGCAATCTCGGCCTGCTGAATGGCATGTCGCGCGTGCGGATGGATGACCGCCGAGGTTTGTTGAACTCGTTCGACGAAGCGCGGCGTGAACTCGATGCCTGTCGCGAGCAACTGAATTTGGATGCCTTTACGAATCAGGCGTTCGACATCATCTCGTCACCCAAGGCGCGCGAAGCGTTCGACCTGAGCCGCGAATCGGACGCGACACGCGCTCGCTACGGCAATCGAGACGACAAATACATCTATGTCGGACAGACGCCGGATTCGGTGTGGGACAGCCAGAAGTTTCTTCTCGCTCGTCGATTGGTTGAGGCGGGTGTGCCGGTGGTAACCATGCGAATGGGCATTTGGGATCACCACGGCAACGTGATCCAACAAGTCGGCGGCAAAAGCATCTGGCACAGTTTGAAAAGCGTGTTGCCGCTGTTGGACCGTTCGATTCACACGCTCGTCACCGACCTACACGAGCGCGGTCTCGACAAAGAAGTGCTGGTGCTCGTCTGGGGTGAATTTGGCCGCACGCCGAGAATCTCGCTCAGTGGCCGCGATCACTGGCCGGACGCGAGCTTCGCGTTATTCGCCGGTGCCGTTCCCGGCGGACAAGTCATCGGCCAGACCGACACTCGCGGTGAACGACCGCTGACTCGCGCCGTGAGCGCTCAAAATGTGCTCGGCACGATCTATCACGCGCTGGGGATTGACTACACGCAGAAGCTCAACGATTTCAGCGGTCGCCCCATGCAGTTGCTCGACGACGGCCAGCCGATCTCCGAGCTGACCATCTGACGGCAAAGGTCTGTCGTTGGAGGAACAATGAGCGATGTGACGACTGACGATTCGGTCCCCTGCGAAACGCGCGTTCGAGACATCGTTGCTGACGTGTATCGGTCGGAGTCGCGGCGCGTGTTTGCCACTCTGGTCCGTTTGCTGGGGGACTTTGATCTCGCTGAGGAGATGTTGCACGAGGCGTTCACGGCGGCTGTTGAACGCTGGCCGATGGAAGGGATCCCGGAGAATCCGCGAACTTGGTTGGTGTCGGCGGGACGATTCAAAGGGATTGATGCGCTGAGAAGGCGTACTCGATTTGATGAATCGCTTGGTGAGATTGCTCGACGAGGAGATGTTGTTGAGTCAGCAGCACTGGTGATTGAGGATGATCGCATCACAGACGACCGGTTGCGTCTGATCTTCACTTGCTGCCATCCGGCACTCCCGCACGACGTGCGGATCGCGTTGACGTTGCGAGAAGTTTGCGGGTTGACGACGGAAGAAATCGCGGCGGCGTTTCTGGTGGCTCCGGCGACGATGGCTCAGCGGATCGTGCGCGGCAAAGCCAAGATTCGAGAAGCCGGCATTCCGTATCAAATGCCGATGCTGGCCGACATTCCGGAGCGGCTCGAATCGGTGTTGTCGGTTTGCTACCTCGTTTTCAATGAAGGTTATTCGGCATCGTCCGGCGCGTCGGTGACGCGGCCTGATCTCTCCGGCGAAGCAATTCGTTTGGGACGATTGTTGAGCGAGTTGTTGCCGGATGCGGAAGTGCTCGGACTGCTCGCGCTGATGTTGTTGCATGAGTCGCGACGACCAGCTCGCGTGATGGCGGACGGCGATTTGATTCTGCTGGAAGATCAGGACCGTTCGCTGTGGAATCAATCACAAATCGTCGAAGGGCGAGCTTTGGTCGAGCGAGCGTTTGCATCAGAGTCTGTCGGAACTCATGCGATTCAAGCCGCGATCTCGGCGGTTCATGCGGTCGCGCCAGACGCGGCGGCGACCGATTGGTCGCGGATCGTGGCGTTGTACGACTTGCTCGCACGAGCGGAGCCGTCGCCGATTGTCGAACTCAATCGGGCGGTCGCCGTCGCCATGCGTGATGAACCGACGGCAGGACTCAAGTTGATCGACGCAATCCTCGCGCGAGGCGATCTCGCTGACTATCATCTGACACACGCGGCTCGTGCCGATCTTTGCCGACGGCTCGGACGAGTTGACGATGCTCGCAAGTCGTACCGGCAGGCGCTCGCTCTCGCACAACAGGAGCCGGAGCGGCGGTTCCTCGAAAGACGACTGCGGGAACTGGCCTAAATCAATCTCGAAAAAGAATTCGGGACATTGTCGATTGGCCATTTTCTCAATCGACTATGTGTTGAAAGTCGGCAAGTGTCTGATTTCTCAGTCCATCGAAAACCTCAAACCGTCAGGAGATGCCTCATGAAAGTCTTGGTCATCGTCAAAGCGTCAAAGAGTTCCGAAGCGGGCGAGATGCCCAGCACAGAGTTGCTCACGGCGATGGGCAAGTACAACGAAGAGTTGGTCAAAGCAGGGATCATGCTCGACGGAGCAGGTCTGACACCAAGCTCCAAGGGTGCTCGCGTGCGATTCTCAGGTACGAATCGCACCGTCATCGCCGGCCCCTTCGCGGAAACGAAGGAATTGATCGCGGGTTTCTGGGTTTGGAATGTGAAGTCGCTTCAGGATGCCATCGACTGGTTGAAAAAGTGTCCGAATCCAATGAACGAGGAATCCGATATCGAACTTCGCCCGTACTTTGAAGCGGACGATTTCGGCGAGGCGTTCACCCCAGAACTCCGCGAACAGGAAACTGCTCTCCGAGCCAGCATCAAATAGCAGAGCGTTTCTTGACTCGTTGAAGACCGTTCTCATCATCAGCGTCGATGAGCTGTGGGAGAAGCTCTCCGAAGCTGGCTCGCAGAGCCGATGCGCGTGGCTCAAGGACAAGTACGGTCTCGCATGGCAGATCGTCCCCAGCCTGCTGCCAAAGCTGATGTCCGACCCCGATCCCGCCAAAGCCGGTCGAGTCATGCAGGCCATGATGCAGATGACGAAGATCGACATTGCGGCTCTGCAACGTGCGGCTGACGGCCATTGAGTTCCTGGCGGCACAATCAATACACACACGGCGCGAGGAACAACTCCGTGAAATACATGCTGCTGGTTTACAGTCCAGAAAATGGTTGGGCCAAAGAGGAATGGACACAATGCACGGTCGAGTCCACGGCCGTCTGTCACGACCTGAATGCCAAGGGGCAGTTTCTCGCGGCGTCTCCGTTGTATCCGGTCGCGACGGCCGCCAGCGTGCGAGTTCGCAACGGCAAGCCGCTCGTGACCAACGGGCCGTTCGCGGAAACGACCGAGCAACTCGGCGGCTACTTTCTCATCGACGTGCCGAACCTTGACGAAGCGATTGCCATCGCCAGCCGACTCCCCGCCGCGAAGAAAGGGACGGTCGAAGTGCGACCGATCTTCCCGCTGGATGGCCTCCCACCAGACAGGTTCTCCGCAACGGAACGCGCCGCCGAGTGGAATGGCTCTCCCTACATGTTCCTGTGCTACGACGACGAACAAGCTTGGAACGAAGCCGGCCCGGAAGCGCTTCGAGCAGCGATGATGGAGGCCATGGCCCTGACGCATCAGCTTAACGCGCGCGGTCAGTACCTGAGTGCCTCGCCATTGCATCCGGTGTCGATGGCAACCAGCGTCCGCATCCGCGACGGCAAACGACTCGTGACCGACGGCCCGTTCGCAGAGACGCGCGAGTTCCTCGGCGGCTACTACTTAATCCTCGCGAAAGATCTCAATGAAGCGATCTCCATCGCGGCCCAACATTCCGATGCCCGCGTCGGGACTGTTGAAGTGCGAAGAGTGTTTGAGTTGCCAAATCTTCCCGGGCCTGGGCGAGATGGAAATTTAGATTCCATGTAATAAGTCGTCGCTTGGCGGCCACCGTCCCGTCATTCACAATCATTCGCGGAGCATCAACATGGCATCGAAGAAACAACGCCTCATCGGCTGGGTCTTGTGTGGTCTGACTTCCATCTTCCTGATGGGCCCCAGCGCGATGGGCAAGTTCGTCGAGTGGGAGGGCAAGGCGAAGTTGTTCGAGCATCTTGGCTACTCCACGGAGTTGATCATGAAGATTGGCGTGCTGGAGATTGTGCTCGCCGTGCTGTTCCTCATCCCGCGAACGTCGTTCATCGGAGCCATCCTGCTGACGGGCTATCTCGGCGGAGCGACCGTCACTCATTTGCGAGTCGGCGATCCGTTCATCTTCCCCATCATCATTGGGGTCGTGATGTGGATCGGCTGTGGCTTGCGTCGTCCCGAAATCTTCACACTCGCAACTGGCAAGCCGAGTTGAATTCGGAAAGACGATCTCGCGTTGTGCAGCAGCGTCGTCCCATTTCGCCAATGACCGAGCACAAACAGCGGCGGCGGCACGACCACGTCCTTCAGCTCGGAGCCTAACCGCCGCTGATCGGTCCAATGGAAGAGAGTGTTCTGAATGCTTTGGAAGGAAATCGCGATCGCCCTCGGCAAGCACGAGGGAGTCACGGCAAAGTGGTTTTCTCCCAGAAGCTGAACCCATTTGCCGAACGTCAGCCCGCCCATCAAACCCGGCCCAAAACTCCGCAGCATTGAGTCACGCCAAGCCATCTCCGGAACCCCGCCTTTCCGCAGAGGACGGCTCTGCTGCGCCGATGATATCGTCGGATTTGGAAGGCAGTGCCTCGTCGCACCGCTGAACGTCCAAGTTCGCTGTCTTATTGCGGCCAGATTTCCGCAAACCTTTCCGGAGTCCACCCAACCAGATCGGATACCTGCCCGTCGCCGAGTTCGACGATTCGCCATTCACCAGCGACATTCTTAGCCACATCGACTGTAAAAAAAGAACTCCTGATTCTCTCCGCGGCAGCGATAACCGGCAGTGGGATTTCTCGTTTGTCAGGCGAGTGAGGTTGCCCCTGAAGAACAAAATATCTGCATTCAGTTTCGGGAACGAAGTCCTCCACGCGCCGGACGCAGATTCCGCCCTCCAGTTCATCGCGATACGCCAACATTTCTTGAATCCAGCGGGCACCATCTTTTGGAGTGCGGACAATCGAGCCACCATCGACTTTCAAGGATTTCACATAGTCCTTCAGAAAGTATTGCCCCCAATCAAGTCGGGCCAATTCAGATACAAGATCGACGCCCGCATCGAAACACACCGTTTCCGCTGTGAATTCGGAAAGTGTCGCGTACCAGTTCGGAAGATGGTGCGTCAGGCGATAGGCATCCGCGCCCGTCAGCGGAATCGCACCAGCAGCACGGACTGCGTTTTCATAGTGTTGGTATTCATGCGGACGCACCATCCAGCCGCGATAGACGACGATCGCATCAGCAAGAACGCCACGAAGCGAGTTGCCGTCGCGAAACACTTCGTCACGGACAATAGAGACGCGAAATCCGCGCTGCCGCAAACACTCGGCCTGTGGGCGGAATAGTTCTTCGATGAGCGAGGATTCAATGCCATCGGGCGGCATGACGAAGTGAAGCATGTTTTTGACGGCCAACAATTAAGTGAACCGCGCGCGGCCTTTGACGACAAGAACGCTCAACGCGGCGATAGGACAGGGCAGCAAACTATCGTTGGGGATGCAACTTTCCAAGTCGTCGCCGAACGACGGCCAAGTGAACCCGCACGGACAATGCGGCGCGCGGGACGAGTGACCTATGAATTCAGAACCGGCGTGGCAGGTCGTGAAGCCGCCGCTTTGTCCGTGTCGGGTTGGGCGGCGGGTGGTTCGGTCGGATCGTCAATCAAGCGATCCCGGAATTGCTCCTGATACTGCATGAGATTGGCCACAAGTTTTGCCGGATCGTGATCGCAACTGGCGGAGATGCGATGGCGGATTTCGCGGATTTCATCAATGACCGGATCAAGCATCGGTGGGTTCATGATCGGCTCCGAGTATTTCCAGAGGTGTCACAAGTGCCGGGACAAAGAGACCCAGCATGGAGTTGACGCGGCGAATGTGCCCGACCACGTCTTCTTGCAATCGACCACGCCCCGAACTCCTCCAAGAAGGCGGCTTCCCTCTCAGCCAGAAGGGCTATCAATTGTGGACGGAGTTGCTCACGCCGACTCTGAATGAAAACACGCCACGGAAGTAGGCCCGCCCGCCGATTTCAGTGACCACGATCTCGCAGGTGACGATCGAACCAGTCGGCGAATGCCGTAATGTCCTCCGCCGATTTCCAGAAGTCTCCCCAGCCGTGTCCTTTGCCAGGCCGCACGATCAGTTCGACATTTGCCGCGCCCGCGCTTCGGGCTCGCTGCACGAAGCTCTCGGATTGCTGGAGCGGCACAGCCTTGTCGGCGTCACCGTGAATGATCAGCGTCGGCGGGAGTTGCTTCGTTACGAAATAGATCGGCGAGATTTCACGGCCCAGAACTTTGCGGCCCTCCTCCGTTAAAGCGCGCGGGCCAAAGGCCACTTGGAGCGGGGCCAGCGGTCCTTCTCCAACACCGCTGATGGACGGGCCTCCGTAGTTCAAAAAGTCCGTCGGCGGAAAGAAGCAGGCCACCGCTTGAACGGCGCTGCTTTCCCGATCGACCGGGTCTGGGGCATCCGCCTTTCCAGCACCTCCCTGAGTCGCCACCGAAAGCGCGAGCTGTCCTCCCGAACTCGA
>JAYUFI010000120.1:0-7148 GCA_043738805.1 Planctomycetaceae bacterium
CGAAGCGCGGCGGAAAATGCCCGCCGCCGTAAAAACTTTTGGCCCTCGGACGATCCTCTCTCGGTCGCGCGGCGGCCGCCTCGAAGTCAGTCGGTGAGACGTAGCCCAACGACGAGTGCAGGCGTTGGCCAACGCGCGATGCACACGCACAGCTCCGTAGGTCTCACGGCTCAGGCGATGCACTTCGCGAACTTCCTGAATCAACTCGGCACGCTTCGTCGCGGTCGCGGCCGCCAAGAATAGAACCCGCTGCGAGACACCGCGCACTGAACCACGATCAGCCACTCGCCCCGATGGCGCTCGATGAAGGCGTCGCTCATCGCGACTCCTTCAAGAAGAAGGCCGTCGCTTTTTTTAAGATCTCACGCTCCATCCGTAGCCGATCGTTCTCGGCCTGCAGACGACGAACCTCTTCTTCCAATGCCATCGGCTGAGCCTTCGCCGCAAACGCCTGCGAGCCTTCCGCCGCCAACGGCTCCCGCCACTTCCGCAGCAGGTTCTGACCAATCACCAACCGCCGAGCCGCCTCCGCAAAACTCGGCCGTTGCCGAGAAACCAACGACACGGCCTCGAACTTGAACTCCCTCGTAAACACTCGACGTTTCGACATGACCTTCGCGCCTCACGCGTCACAACACGCGCTACGTTGCACGCACGCAAAACGTGAGCAAGTCCAACCGCTTTGAAATTGCACTGAATCTGAACTGAAGTACCTCACGGTTGACGGTAAGCGGGAGGAGATAATGTGCCCATTATTAAAAAACAATCAGCACAGTGCAGACGCCTGCGAACCACTGAGGCAAGCTCTGTGGGGTCGCAGAATACGGGCATCGCTCGATGTCACACCGGGGTTATTTTCGGCTTGCGAACCAAACCGGGAGTGACATCGACGTTGAGCGGGGCGATGCGACCTTTCTCGAAGAGTTCCCAGGCGATCGCTCCCATCGCAGCGTTGTCGGTACACATCTCGCGCGGGGCGATGAAGAGTTCGGACTTCGCAGCTTTGCACATCGCTTCGAGCCGTTCGCGAAAGCGACCGTTCGCTGCGACACCGCCACCGACGAGTAAGCGATTGCGGCATCGTTGACGCAGTGCTTGTTTGCATTTTCCGACGAGGACATCAAGCACCGCTTCTTGAAAACTCGCGGCAAGATCGGCGACTCGCGAAGGAGTCATTTCGGGAGCCGGTTCGCGCGAGCCGGGGATGCCGTTGGCTTTGTAGAGGACCGCCGTCTTGAGTCCGCTAAAGCTGAACTCCAAGCGTTCTTCTTTCAGAAAGACGCGAGGAAACTGGAATGCTTTCGGATTGCCCTCGCGCGCCGTCAGCTCAACCGCCGGGCCACCCGGATACGGGAGTCCGAGAATCTGAGCGACCTTGTCGAACGCTTCGCCCGCTGCGTCGTCGATCGTGGCACCGAGCCACTCGAAATCGGTCGGGCCGTGGCAGTCATACAAGTTCGTGTGACCGCCGCTGACAACCAGTCCGACCGCCGGAAAGACATCGCGTCCAGCCAGCATTCGGCAGGCATACAAGTGAGCTTCGATATGATTGACGACGACCAGCGGCAAACCAGTAGCGAGTGCCAGCGTCTTCGCGGCGGTCAGTCCGACCAACAACGAACCGACCAAGCCGGGCTGATTCACAACCGCGATCGCGCTGAGATCGCTCAGCGTCACGTGGGCTTTTTTCAAAGCTTCATCAATCACCGGCAAGATGCAACGGACATGTGCTCGCGAGGCAATTTCCGGAACGACACCGCCGAACCGCTCATGCAAATCGTTCTGACTCGCGACGACATTCGAGAGGACCGTCAAATCGCGGCGGATCACTGCCGCACCTGTTTCGTCACAGGAAGATTCGATCGCAAGAAGAAGTTGAGCATCGGACAAAGTGAACCGGCTCTCCGCCATTCATGGTAACTACGAGGCACAATTCCTATTTCAACAAACGAACCGGATCACAAGTTTTGAAGGGGGCGCAATTCGACAAACCATGACGCCAAACGTTGTTGACTGGAATTCAGATTGATGCTCGCGATGGCTTTCTGCCTTCTTTGCGTACTTCGCGCCTTTGCGGTGAAAAAACTCAGTTTCACCGCAAAGGCGCGAAGTACGCAAAGAAAACACACCAGGTAGTTAGTTTGATTTGGCGTCAGACTTCTTTTCTTCCGGCTTATTCTCGCCGTTCAATTGAGTCTTGAGATAGCTCACCGCCGCGTTGAGTTGGCGATCAACGAACTCGGATTTTGGTGGGCCGTCTTTGCTGATGATGTCGCGTTGGCGGCGGTATTCCATGTAGTCCTGAATTTCCTTGGCGGTGAAGTCCAGGATGTTTTCTTTCTCCGGAGAGACACCCCATTCCTCGTCGTCTTTCGCACCGGGGAATTTGTGAATGTTGCGGCCGCTGGGTCGGAGATATTGAGCGGTCGTCAGCTTCAACGCGCTGCTGCCGCCGTCGAGTTCGATCACGTTTTGCACGCTCCCCTTGCCCCAAGATCGTTCGCCGATGATGAGGGCACGCTTGTGGTCCTGCAGAGCCGCGCTGACGATCTCACTGGCAGACGCGCTGAACCGATTGATAAGCACCGCCATCGGGAAGCCTGAGAACGTCCCTTCTTTTTCGGCCGTCCAAACGCGGTTCTCGGCGTTGCGGCCTTTGACGCTGACGATCGCTCCGCTTTCGAGGAACTGGTCCGCAATCTTCGTCGCTTGACCGAGCAGCCCGCCTGGATTGAATCGCAGATCAAGGATCAGTCCTTTCATCCCTTCGTTGGTCAGCAATTCCAAAGTTTCTTGAAGCTCATCGAAGCTGCGACGACCGAAGTGCGTCAGCCGGATGTAAGCGATCTTGGAATCACCGTCGAGGAAGAAGTTCCAACTGTCGTCCGCCTTGTGCGTATCGCCGAGCACCGTCGCCACTTGAATGATGGCTCGCGTGATCTTTAACGTGTCGATCTTCTCGGAACCGGTGTGTTGTACGCCGATCGAAACGTCGGTTCCCGGCTTCCCTTGCAAGAGCTTCACCGCATCTTCGAGCGTGACTCCTTCGGTGCTTTTGCCATCGACTTCCATGATCAGGTCGCCGGACTTCACTCCCGCTTTGTACGCGGGAGTTCCAGGCAGCGGAGTCATGACCATCAGCCGGCGCGTCTTCTGATCAAGCTGCACTTGAATACCGACGCCGCCGAATTCTTGCTCAACCTCTTGATTGAACCGCTTGAGTTCATCGGGGCTGATGTAGTTGGAATACGGATCAAGCTGCTGCACCATGCCACGGATCGCCGCCTGCATGAGCTGCTTGCGATCAACGTCCTTGACGTAGTTCCGTTCGATTTGCTCGAAGGTATCGACGAAGAGCTTCATCAACTCGTAGTACTCGTCGGACTTCGGATCAACCGTCGTCCCTTCGGCAGCCGTCTTATCAGCTTTCTCCGCCGCAGGCTTCGCGGGCTTGTCGTCCGCACGCAGCCCAGCGGCCTGTGAAACCAACGACAATACCAACGCGGTGACTGAACAAAGCGAGAACCATCTCACAGCACGCATGACGCAACTCCGTCTGCCAGTTTCCAAGAGCCAAAGAAAATTTCTTGGTGCCACAACCTCTGAGGCGCGGGAGTCTAGGCCAAGGTTTCTAGTGAGACAAGCTGCCTCTGTTGAGGGCGCACGCTGGGCCTGCCCACAAATCTTTGAAGTCTTAAAACACCTTGGGGCACCGGAGCCGCACCAAAATGATGCGTGCATGAAACGCATCATTCGGACAAAGACTCGATTCCTAATCCGTGTTTCATCTGTGTTCTATCCGTGGCTAAAAAGATTCTTGGGGCCGGCCACGGATGAAACACGGATCAGGCCAAAAGTGTTTTGCATCGGAGTTCCAGGTGGCTTTGCAAAGTGAGGCGTACTTCACAACGCGAAATACGCCTCACGAAGATGCGGCTTGCGGCGTATTCAACAGCCGACCACAATCCCGCCCGCTCGGTGGGACCGAGGTGTAACGCGAACGTCAGGGAGGCTCCATGTCATTGGTAATCGACAATCTGAAGAAGAGTTATCGCGAACCCGGCGGCGGTCGCATCCCAGTTTTGAATGTCTCGCGATTTGAATTGAAGAGTGCTGAGCAAGTGGTTTTGGTCGGCACCAGCGGCGGCGGCAAGACGACGCTGCTCAACGTGATCTCCGGCATCACCGCGCCGGACAGCGGCAGCGTGATCATCGACAACATCGAGGTCACTCGCCTGAATGAACCGAGTCGTGATCGCTTTCGCGCGCAGAAAATCGGCTTTGTTTTCCAGACGTTCAACTTGCTCCCCGCCTTCACCGCGCTGGAAAACGTGTTGCTGGGCATGAGCTTCTCCGGCAAGGGAACGCATCACGATCGAGCGGTCGATCTGCTCAATCGAGTCGGGCTCGGCCACCGTCTGAATCATCGCCCAACGCAGCTTTCGGTCGGTGAGCAACAACGAGTCGCAGTCGCTCGCGCTTTGGCGAACCGCCCTTCCCTATTGCTGGCCGATGAGCCGACGGCGAGCGTCGATATCGCAAACCAAGAGACGATCTTGCAACTCATTCGCGATGCGTGCGTCGAACACCAAGTCTCGTTGCTGATGGTGACGCACTCGCCAGAAGTCGCCTCGCAATTCAGCCGGGTGGAAAAGCTCAGCGATTTCAACCGGCCAGCGGCATAGTCCGCTGCTCCATGACAACAGTTTGAAAATCACGAATCAGCGGTCAGTCTCTTTAGCCATCTCTCGGTGTCTTCCGTGTCCAATCTCTTCTTCCCTTGTTGAGAATTGGACACGGAATGCACGGAAGACACGGAAAGGATGCTGTCCTAGTCCGATCACTAACCAACGCTTCTTGAACGCACCATTCAAGCGGTGAAGTCCGATCTACGAAGAGTCTCTCATGAACTTAGTCACGATCGCGTCGAAGAGCATTCAACAGCGGCTTCTCTCGTCGAGCCTCACGGCCCTGAGCGTCGCTCTCGGCGTGATGCTGATGGTCGCCGTGTTGATCATCAACAGCGTGGTGAGTGGCCTCTTCAGTCAGCCGAGCTTCGGCTATCACCTGATCGTCGGGCCCAAAGGGAGCGAACTGAGTTTGGCGTTGTCGGCGATCTATCGACTCGATCGTCCCGGCGAACCGTTGCCGTATCTCTTCTACAAAGAACTCAAGCAGCACGAACTGGTGAAGAAATCGGTGCCGATCGCGATTGGTGATGTCACCGAGCAAGGTTCGTTTCCGATCGTGGGAACGATTCCTGAGTTCTTCGATTTGGATTATGCCTACGAGAAGCCGTTTCGAGTGCGCGGGCAGTTCTTGCAAAAGCCGTTTGACGCGGTCATCGGTTCGCGAGTCGCCGCCGAGAACGGTTGGAACATCGGAACCGAGTTCCGCATGATTCACGGCTCGGCCGATTCCGGTCACACACACGACGAGAAATTCAAAATCGTCGGCGTGCTCGCACCGACGGGGACGCCGAACGATCGCACGGTCTTCATCAGCTTGGCCGGTTTCTGGGGTGTCTCCGGCCACGAAAAGCCGCTGAGCGAGGCACTCGACCGCATTCAAAAGTTTGGATATCCGGTTTCCGAGGCGTTGAAGCAAAAGGCCGCAACACCACAGAAGCACGACGACCACGGACATGATCACGGCCACGATCATGCGCACGCTCATGAAGAACTGCTTGACGAACAAAAGGAAGTCAGCGCGATCTTCGTGCTCACAACCGGCACCGCGCAGTCGATCGCTCTGGCCGGACAAATCAACGAAGGAGTGAAAGCTCAAGCGGTGAACCCGATCTTCCCCATGCGGCGATTGATGACCGTGATCGTCGGCAACATTCGCCTGGCGTTGTTGGTGCTGACAAGCCTGATCATCGTCGTCTCGGCGGTGAGCATCTTCGTGAGCATCTACAACTCGATGGCCGATCGTCGTCGCGAAATCGGCATCATGCGCGCCTTGGGCGCGCGACGCAGCACTGTCTTCACGATCATCCTCGCGGAGTCCGCCCTGCTTTGTTTAGTCGGCGGAGCAATCGGTCTCGTGCTGGGCCACGGCCTTGTCTTCGCCGCCAGCCCGATCATCGAGGCAAAGAGCGGCATCCTCGTGAACCCGCTCGCCTTCGAACCGCTCGAACTGGTGCTCTTCCCGATCCTGTTACTCGTCGGCTCACTGATCGGCTTCCTGCCCGGCCTCGCCGCATATCGCACTGATGTCGCAGCGGCGTTGAGCGAGTGACCCACAAGAAAGACAACTTCGCGCCACCTCGCCTTTTTTCGCGAAGCCAGAATCGCAATTGTTTGATTCGACAGTTTGCCGCTAGAGTCAACCTGTCACGATCACGAGAAGCAGTCATGGTTCACACGATTGAAGGCATCCTAGAACTCGATGGAAGCGTACGGCTGTTGCAGTCAATTCAGACGACGTCGCCACGACGGGCACTGGTCATGATTCTGGAAGAATCCTCCTCCGCACTTCCTAGCGAAACTGCCATCTTGAGCGAACAAGCATTGGCGACCGACTGGAATCGAACTGAGGAGGATGCGGCATGGGCGCACCTGCAGCCGGCGAAATCGTAGTCGTGCCGTTTCCCTTCTCGGACCTGACTCAATCCAAAGTCCGATCTGCACTCTGTCTTGCCGACGCTGGTCGGGGCGATCGGGTGTTGTGCCAAATCACAAGTCAAACCTATGGTGATCCGTTAGCACTGCGGCTTGATGATCAAGACTTCGCGACCGGTGGTTTGCGTGCCGAAAGTTTCGTGCGTCCGGGAAAACTATTTACGGCCGATGCGAATCTGATTCTCTCCATTGAGGGCAAACTTAGCGCGACGGCCTACCAGCGAGTGCTCGACACTGTCGTCAACTTTCTACGTGTCGGACATAGTGGATGGTCGCCAGGATTTTTCATCGTTTCATACGAGTGAGGAATGGGGGCCTCACGATCACGCAGGCAAGCTCATCGCGTTGATCAAGTAGTTGAGTTCGTCCTGCACCTCAACCGGATCGTTGACTGTTGACGCGATGCGATCGACGACGACATGGCGAAAGCGTTTTCGCAGGCGATGCACGGCGACTTTGAAAGCTCCGTCCGACATGTTGAGTGATCGGGCCGCGTCGATCGCCGTATCGTGGCTGGACGGTGTG
>JAYUFI010000121.1:0-2707 GCA_043738805.1 Planctomycetaceae bacterium
TGCCGGTCAAACGGAACTGAAGGCAGCGTGAGAGAAATGACTCAATCTCAAATTTCAAGTGACTCAACCTGAGCAATTTTCAACGTAAAGGCGCAGAGGTCCGCAAAGATTTGCGGCGATCAATCCCCTCAATTCGTTTTTGAATCTCGACGTCGATCATCCCTGATTTTTTGCGAACCTTTGCGATTCTTGGCACCTTTACGTTGAAAAGGTGTCACTAGAAAATCGCTCAGTTTGAGGATTAGTTCCGCCCTTCGTCTTCCCCGTGAGCCCATCTTGTCCCCAACCGTTACCTTCCCCGAAGAACTCTTCCCCGCGACTCCTGAGTTGGGATCGGACTATCGTCGGTTGCTGACGTTGGGGCAGAATCGCATGCAGCAAGCGACCGCCGTGATCTGCGGTTTGGCTCGCGATGTCGCGGAGATTCTGCCGGTGACGATCACTCGCATCGAGCGGATCGGCGAGAGCTTCGGTGATTATCGAGTCGTGATTTACGAGAACGATTCGCGCGATGACACACGCTCGCTGTTGCTGGCGTGGGCTCAACGCAACCCGCGAGTGCGCGTCATCATGGAGACGATCGGCGATCCCGTGAATCCGTGTGCTCGTTGTTTGCATCGAGCAGCTCGAATGGCGAACTACCGCAATCGTTGTCTCGATGTCATGCACGTGGAGTTTGCGAACTTCGACTACGCACTGGTGCTCGATACCGACCTCAAAGGTGGTTGGAGCTACGACGGCATCGCCAACACGTTCGGTCATGACAATTGGGATTTCGTCGGCTCGAACGGCATCATCTTCAAACGCGTGGGCCGAGAGTTAAACGTCCCGATTCAATACGACGCTTGGGCATTTCGCTTGGACGAAAACTTCTCGGCGCTGCCGACCGCTTCGGTCAATGTGTTGCAATGGCAACGCGGTCAACCGCTCATCCCTGTGACGTCATGCTTTGGTGGTCTCGGCGTCTATCGCCTGGAGGCGTTGCTGTCCGCACGCTATTCCGGCTGGGACTCCGAGCACATCCCGTTGCATCAAACGATGCGGAAAAAGGGCTTCAACCGCATGTTCATCAATCCGAGCCAAGTCGCGCTGTATGGTCGTCGTCACCGCTCAATCGACCGAGTGATGATCCCGCTGACGAAAGGACTCAACTGCATTCGCAATTGGTCCGGGCCTCAACCACTCACCGCATCGTCAAACGAGCCGCTGTGTTTGGGCATGAGAAGCTGAACCCAGATTGTTCGTAGCCCGTTAGAAGCAGGGCTTCAACGAGACCGTGAATAATCCAGGTAGTGTTGCGTCACAGCTAAAAGTGAGGGCTCCTTGATTGTGACGCGACGCTCCGCGTCGTGAATTCACGACGCGGAGCGTCGCGTCACAATCAAGGAGCCCTCACTTTTAGCTGTGACGCAACACTACCTGGATTATTCACGGTCTCGTTGAAGCCCTGCTTCTAACGGGCTACGAACAATCTGGGTTCAGCTTCTCATGCCCAAACACAGCGGCTCGTTTGACGATGCGGTGAGTGGTTGAGGCCCGGACCAATTGCGAATGCAGTTGAGTCCTTTCGTCAGCGGGATCATCACTCGGTCGATTGAGCGGTGACGACGACCATACAGCGCGACTTGGCTCGGATTGATGAACATGCGGTTGAAGCCCTTTTTCCGCATCGTTTGATGCAACGGGATGTGCTCGGAGTCCCAGCCGGAATAGCGTGCGGACAGCAACGCCTCCAGGCGATAGACGCCGAGACCACCAAAGCATGACGTCACAGGGATGAGCGGTTGACCGCGTTGCCATTGCAACACATTGACCGAAGCGGTCGGCAGCGCCGAGAAGTTTTCGTCCAAGCGAAATGCCCAAGCGTCGTATTGAATCGGGACGTTTAACTCTCGGCCCACGCGTTTGAAGATGATGCCGTTCGAGCCGACGAAATCCCAATTGTCATGACCGAACGTGTTGGCGATGCCGTCGTAGCTCCAACCACCTTTGAGGTCGGTATCGAGCACCAGTGCGTAGTCGAAGTTCGCAAACTCCACGTGCATGACATCGAGACAACGATTGCGGTAGTTCGCCATTCGAGCTGCTCGATGCAAACAACGAGCACACGGATTCACGGGATCGCCGATCGTCTCCATGATGACGCGCACTCGCGGGTTGCGTTGAGCCCACGCCAGCAACAGCGAGCGTGTGTCATCGCGCGAATCGTTCTCGTAAATCACGACTCGATAATCACCGAAGCTCTCGCCGATCCGCTCGATGCGAGTGATCGTCACCGGCAGAATCTCCGCGACATCGCGAGCCAAACCGCAGATCACGGCGGTCGCTTGCTGCATGCGATTCTGCCCCAACGTCAGCAACCGACGATAGTCCGATCCCAACTCAGGAGTCGCGGGGAAGAGTTCTTCGGGGAAGGTAACGGTTGGGGACAAGATGGGCTCACGGGGAAGACGAAGGGCGGAACTAATCCTCAAACTGAGCGATTTTCTAGTGACACCTTTTCAACGTAAAGGTGCCAAGAATCGCAAAGGTTCGCAAAAAATCAGGGATGATCGACGTCGAGATTCAAAAACGAATTGAGGGGATTGATCGCCGCAAATCTTTGCGGACCTCTGCGCCTTTACGTTGAAAATTGCTCAGGTTGAGTCACTTGAAATTTGAGATTGAGTCATTTCTCTCACGCTGCCTTCAGTTCCGTTTGACCGGC
>JAYUFI010000122.1:0-2705 GCA_043738805.1 Planctomycetaceae bacterium
GCCGCCACCGTCTTCGATGATCCCTTGGCAGCGATCTTTCCCGACCCCGACCACTCCGATGAGGAAGAACGCGAGATTATCGTCGGCTACTCACAACACGACCGACTGCTTGTCGTGAGCTTTACTTCTCGACCACCGAATCTCCGAATCATCAGCGCCCGGCGAGCCAGTTCCAAAGAACGACACAAACACGAACAAAACCCGATGTGAGGGTGCCATTATGCCTGACGAAATGACCGACGATCTCCGCGACGAATACGACTTTGACTATGCGAAAGCCAAACCGAATCGGTTTGCGACCTCGCACGGTTCGCTCAAGTCCGGCGGTCGTGTTTTTTATCTGGAGCCGGAAGTGGCTTCGCGATTCGCGTCCTCGGAAGAAGTCAACCGCTTGCTCAAGGCGTTGCTCGAAGCGATGCCCCCTCCATCCGCGACCGAACCGCAAAAGATTTGATCTCACGGAATTTGATAGGAAAAACATGCCGTTTGAAGTTTCTGATTTGATGACTGACGATGTGGATTCCGCGGACAAGGAGTATCTGTGGACGCTCAACTTTGGGCCGCAGCATCCGGCGACGCATACCACGTTGCGGCTGATCTTGACGCTCGACGGCGAGAAGGTCGTCAAGGCGGTGCCGGATATTGGGTATCTGCACTCCGGCTTCGAGAAGCTCGCGGAAGATCTGGACTACAACCAGTACGTCACCATCGTCGATCGCATGAATTACCTCTCGCCGCTGGCCAACGAGATCGCGTGGCATCATGCGGTCGAGAAGCTGTTGGGGATCGAACTGACTCCGCGGTGCAAGTACATCCGCACGATCATCGCCGAGCTGATGCGGTTGCACGATCATTTGCTCAACACGGGGACCAGTGCGCTCGACCTGGGAGCGTTCACGGCGTTCCTGTACTTCTTCCAGCAACGCGAGCTGATTTACGACATCTGCGAGTCCGCGTCGGGGCAGCGGTTCCATTCCAGCTACACGCGCGTCGGCGGCGTGCTGTACGACGTGACCACCGACTGGGTCAACAAAGTGCGGAGTTTTTGCAACGGCTTCCGTGCCGTCCACGCCGAGGTCGATGGCCTGCTGACTCGCAACCGCATCTTCATCGACCGGACCAAGGGAGTCGGCGTGCTGTCGAAGGAGGACGCGATCAACTTCAGTTGCACCGGCCCGATCGCGCGAGCCTCCGGCGTGGTCCGCGACCTCCGCAAGGACGAGCCGTATCTCGCGTACCCGGACTTCGACTTCAAAGTCATCTGCACGAACGGCGGCGACTGCTACGCGAGGTATCTCGTCCGCATGCACGAGATGCTGGAGAGCATCAAGATCATCGAGCAAGCCATCGAGAATATTCCGTCTGGCCCGATCAACGTTGATCCCGAAGGCAAAGCGGTCCTGCCGAACAAGTCGAACGTGTACCAGTCGATCGAGGGCCTGATCCACCACTTCGAGGTGATCATGCCCAACCGCGGCTTCCCGACCCCGACCGAGTCGATCTACGCCGCGACCGAATCCCCGAACGGCGAACTCGGCTTCTACATCACGGCCGACAGCACCTCGAAACCGTATCGAGCACGCTGCCGCCCGCCGTCATACATCCACTTCGCCGTATTCCCGCACATCATCCCCGGCCTCATGCTCAGCGATGTCGTCGCGGTGCTCGGCAGCTTGAACATCATCGCGGCGGAGTTGGATCGGTAATTGCCTTCTCTGTGCTCTCAGTGTCTCTGTGGTAAAAATTGAATTCACCGCGGAGACACAGAGGTCACAGCGAAATCACGGAGCAAGATCATGTTGACCATCACCAAACGTCGCACGCGAGCCAAACCAAAATCGAAACCAATCCCGAAACTCCCACCGAGTTTCGGGCCGACGGACAACGGGCGAGTCATGTCTCCGCGCGAATTTGATCGCGGAGACTTTGAACGAGGCTGGCGTTACGAACTCGTCAACGGAGTTTTGATTGTGTCACCCGCTCCTGTGCTCAACGAACGTGATCCGAATGAAGAATTGGGACGAATCCTGAGAAATTATCAGGAGTACCACCCGCAAGGGTCGGCGCTGGACATGACGGTCGCCGAACACGATGTCGAAACCGGCGACAATCGCCGCCGAGCCGATCGAGCGATCTGGGTGGGATTGGGCCGGCTACCTCGGAAGAACGAAACGCCGACAATCACAGTGGAGTTTGTTTCGAAGGCTCGGCGCGATTGGGTCCGCGATTACGAAACCAAGCGTGATGAATATCTCGACGCCGGAGTTCAGGAGTATTGGATTTTCGACCGGTTCGTCGAAACGCTAACGGTGTGGACTCAAAAGAACGGCCGACGGACAAAAAAAGTGCATTTGGCGAACGAAACATTTTCGACGCCGCGCTTGCCCGGTTTGGTTTTGGGCTTACGAAAATTGTTCGACCTGGCGGCTCGCTGGGGCGACGACTAATCAACATCTTTGTGCGAATGGAGGATGGCCGCCCCCGGCCGTCCGTGTTTGAGCGAGTCCATACAGGACGGCCGGGGGCGGCCATCCTACGGTCGTGCGATCAGCAAGAAAGTCTCTGTGTCATGAGTTTCCTTTCCGAAGACATTCGCCAAAAGATTCTGGCGGAGTTGCCCAAGTATCCGACGAAGCGGGCGGTGACGTTGCCGGCGTTGCATCATGTGCAGGACGCGCTGCGGTGCGTGCCGCTCGAAGCGATCA
>JAYUFI010000123.1:0-2705 GCA_043738805.1 Planctomycetaceae bacterium
CTATCGCTTCGGCGATGGCACGCTCAGCCCGCTGACCGGGCCGATGAATAGCGCTGTCTACAACCGAGTGCTCGACGAATCGGTCATCGAGAACAACGGCAAGCTTTATGCCTGGACGGTGCCGATCTCGTTCCCGATCACAGCCGATCTGGCCAAGACGATCAAAGCCGGCCAGAAAGTCGCGCTGACGAACCCGGCGGGCGAAGTGGTCGCGACGCTTGACGTCAACGACGTCTTCCCGTGGCCCAAGCTGAAGTTCCTCAAGTCGGTCTACCTGACGGATCGCATCGACCATCCCGGTGCCGACATGGTCATCAAAGGAGACGCCGACAAGTCGCACCTCATCGGTGGTGAGCTGCGTGTTCTGCCGCAGCCGAAGAATCCGTCGTTCGGCAAGTACGTGCTCACGCCCCGCGAAGTCCGAAAGCTGCTGGCCGAGAAAGGTTGGAATGCGGTCGTCGCGTTTCAAACTCGCAACCCGCTGCATCGTGCTCACGAATACGCGTTGGTCTACGGTTTGGAAACGTTGCTGCGTGAAGGTCTCAACGCCGGCGCGTGCTTGAACCCGCTGATCGGCGAAGTCAAAGGGGACGACGTCAACGCCGAGATCCGCATGGAGACTTACGAGAAGCTGATCACGGATCGTTCGCTCGGCGACGGTGACAGTGATGCGTCGCTGTGGGGACCGCGTGGCGAGTCGGTTCCTGACCGAGTCGTGCTGTTCGGCCTCGACATCAAGATGCTTTACGGCGGCCCGAAGGAAGCGGTGATGCACGGCATCTATCGCCAGAACATGGGCTACACACACTTGGTCATCGGCCGCAAGCACGCCGACGCACCATACGCCAACGGCGAAGCGATCTGGGGCGATTTTGATGCTCAAGAAATCTTCAAGAAGCTCGGCGGCGACCTGAAGATCAAGACGGTCAACGTCGGCTTCGCGGCGTACTACGAATCAGCCGGTCGTGTCGATTTGATGGAACGTCACAAAGACGAGAAGCCGTGGTCGATCAGCGGCAAGGACATCCGCGCCACGTTGCAAAAGGGAGAACTGGTCGACGGTCGCATCATGCGTCCCAGCACCAGCAAGATCCTCGGCGCGGCGATGAAGGTCGGCTAGTTGTGTCCACAACCCCAATGAGCTTGCCTCGTTGGCCGTTCGTTAGATGTCCAACAGCCCGGCTGCAACATGCAGCCGGGCTGTTTTAGTTTTACGAGTGGCTCATCTCGTGTGGCCGGGACACAATCGTTACTTCAACGCATGTTTGCGAACGATGTTCCAATCGATATCGACTCCCAGGCCAGGTCGGTCACTGAGCGTCACCAGCGGGCCGCGAATGTCGATCGGAGTCTTGACGATGCGGACTTCGTGATACTCCGGGCCGAGAATATCGCCGGGGAACTCTTCGACGGTCATGTTCGGACAGGCGACCACCAGATGCAGCATCGCAGCGGTGCCGACGTCCCATTCGAGGTTCGAGCCGATGCTGCACTTCACGCCATGTTGACCGGCGAATTCTACGATCGCTTTCGATTTGCGAATGCCGCCGTTCTTTCCTGGATAGACGCTGATAAGATCGCAGGCGTCGTTGCGGATCAATTCGCGAGCGTGAATCAAATCAAAACACATGTCGTCCGCCATCACCGGCGGCTGCGTCTCGCGGCGGCAGCGAGCCAGTCCGCCGTAATCGCCGTCGGGCGTCGGCTGCTCATTGAGCGCGATGCGGCAATCTGCTAGCGCATTAACACAATGAATCGCCGTATCGACATCCCAACCACAATTCGCATCAATCGTGAGGCCGAGATCCGGTCCAATCACTTCGCGAACGGCGCGCACGCGAGTGATGTCTTCTTCCGCTTTGCCTCCGACTTTCACTTTGATGGTCGTGAATCCTTCCGCCACCAATTCGCGGGCTCGCGCGCGAGCCCGTTCCGGTTCATAAGCTCCCATTGAAAATCGACAACGTACGGTCAGCGGTCGCACCGCTCCGCCGAGGAGTTTATAAACCGGCTGGTTCGCCACTTTACCCGCGATATCCCAGCACGCCATTTCAATCGCCGATTTTGCAAACCAGTTGTGTCGCGCGGTCTTGTCCATTCGCCACTCAACGTCGTCGATGTTGGTCGGATCGGCACCGACCACGCTCGGAGCAAGCACGTTGTCGAGAATCGCTTTCGCACCCCATACGGTCTCACCGCTCCAGTTCGGCATCACAGTCGCTTCACCGATCCCTTCGACCCCGGCATCGGTACCGACTCGCACTAACAAGTATTTCGATTCCGTATGCCAACCGAGCGCCGTGACCATGTGCCGCGCAGGCTTCAGCGGAATACAAATAGGGGTGACTTCGACATGCGTGATTTTCATGGAACGCTTTCGTTGTCGGTCAGGCTTTCCAGGCTGACTCATGTTGTTGACGCTTCATTTTCGAACGTCTCGGCGAAGCGAGGAGTATCTTCAACTTGGGCCTCCATGCCGACAAGCAGACGCGGTGAAATCTCTGATGCGACGGTCGCGCTTGATCGTGAATCAGGGGGCGACGCAAAAGTGTGGCACGACGTTCCGCGTCGTACCACACTTTCTCAACGGGCTGATAGGTACATCTGCAAGCCCAATTGACCGATCTTGCGAAGGCGACATACAACCCAACCCCCGCGCATTTCGCCCGTTCACAGACCCGTTGATTCGTTGCACGTCGATCGCA
>JAYUFI010000124.1:0-7139 GCA_043738805.1 Planctomycetaceae bacterium
GAGCTACGAACACACGACGGCATCGCATCAAAGGGAACACGCCTCATGAACGAACCGCTATTCGACGGCCTAACGGCGGTGAGTGCGTTCTTGGCGATCTCGGCTGTGCTGACGTTGCGACCGGCTGATCCCCCGCCGATAAATTTGGATCGAATCAAACAGCGGCAAGTGATCGGGCTCGTATTGTTGGTACTGAGTATCGGTGCTTTGTTGTATCGGTGGATTGACTCGGTGACGGCGTTCCCGGCTGAATTGCGATTGAGTTTGGTTCGACAAGCGCTACTCACGGCAGTTTGCGGATTCGGAATCGCCGCCGCGATTTTGTCGGTGACGGCGACAACCGTGGCTGCACGTGTCAAAAGTTTTTTGGCGGTCGCCGCGTGCGGAGTGATAGCGCTCGTGCTGGCTGCTGCATGGGAATGGGCGTTGTTGTGGATTGCACTGTTGGCGTTTGGAGTTTGGGCCGTGGTGCGGATCTCTCGGCGAGCTGCGATCGCTGACGACGCAGTATCAGACAATGATCCTCGGCGCGAGTTGGGCTTGATCATGTTCGCCGCCGCTTCAGTGCTGGTGGTGCTGCTGGGGACATGGCAGCACGTCGTGAAAAACGAATCGCAGCGACAGACTCGTAGCACAAGGTACTCGGCTTGGCCGCGAGCGACAGCACTCGCGAACGCTTGGGAACGGAGCGGTTGGGTTGTGAAGGCCGATGAGAACGATTCGAAGAAGCTCGATCTCGCGTCGGCAGAGTTGGTTTCAGTGCTTGCTGCACGAGAACAACGAATTGCGTGCGGGCTCGGAGCGATGTTGCTCGTGGTGGCGGGAGTCGCGTGGCGTCAGTCATCGCAGTCGCATTCAAAGGAACCGATGAACGATGTGTCGGAGGCGGTGTGTCATGGGAGTTGAGTTAGCGACGTGGCGTCCACTGTTTGAGTTCTCAATGATCTTGATGATCCTGGGACTCACAGGGTGTTTGAGCGGTCGTGATCGGATCTCGTGGTGGTTGTCTCAAGGTTTGATTCTGCTGGGATTGATCCTCGGTTTGGCCGCGACTGGTGCGCTGCATCCGCGCGTTGATTTGTTTTCGCTGGGGATGTGGATTCCGTTGGTCGCGGTACTGGAATTGATCGTCTGCGTGATGAGTCATGGTTCTATTCAAAAGACACATAACGCTTCTGATCAGACTCTCAATAGTTGAGGGAAGATGAGACTTCGCTTGTTCGAACGTTGTTTTAATCTGCTGAGAAAACGCGAGCCGACATGGAAACGTTGCGATCCGTTGCGATGTGGGTTGTGATCGGTGCGCCGATCATCGGCCTGTTGCTGGCCTGTTTGTCGAAACGCATTGGTCGCGGTCTGATCGGCGTCCGATTATTGGTAGCGGCGTCACTTGTGAGTTCGTTGGCGTTGTTGGCTGACGTCACGGCAACGAGACGACCAATCGCGCAAGCTCTCGGAACGTGGTTGAATCTGGACGCAATGCAGCGAGTGTTGACGATCTCGTTGGGTGTTCGTTGCGACGGACTGGCGTTATTGCAACTGGTTTGGACCTCGGTGGTGTTGCTGATTGTGTTGGCTCGGTGGCCGAGTCGGATATCGGTGTATTGGCTGATGCTGGCTTGGATTGGCGTGACTGCGGTTGTGACGGCGGGGAATCTCGGTCAGATGTTCTTGGGATGGTGTCTGTCGGCGTGGGCTAGTTCCGAGTTAGCTCGGCGAACTGATGACTCTGTCACCGACGAGTTGCCCGTGTTTCGGCCGGTTTGGTTGGTACAACGAGTTTCCGATGCAATGCTGCTGACGGGGATTGGCTTGGTGTGGTTGTACTTTGGTTCGCTGGAGTGGTCGGCGTGGACAGCCGATGCGATCGCTCGACAGCGACCTGAATTGCTCAGCAGCATTTCGTTGTGTGTGTTGATCGGTGTGATTGGTCGCTGTGCTCAGTTACCGTTGTCGGTTTGGCTGGAATCAGAAACCGGCTTTGCGGCGAAATCGAATCGCTCGGTGGTGAAGTTGTCGGATGAGATTGTCGGCTTATGGAACGTCCCCGACGGGCATCAAGTTGCGGAACGATTGAAGTCGGACCCGGCTGGTCGTTGGCAGAACGAGGACGATGAGACGATCTCTGCACCGGTCATGGCCTGGTGGTTGTGTGCTGCATTTTTGCCAACGGGTATTTGCGTGCTGCTTCGCTTCGAGCCGTTGTTGGCGGTAGCGTCGAACACGAAGTTGCTGGCGGTGGCCGTGGGAGCGTTCACGTTGATGCTCTGCTCGGCGAGCGCCGCAGCGCAGAACAGTTGGGCTCGCGTGTTGGGACAATTGGCGGTTGGGCAGTGTGGTCTGACGCTGCTGACAATGAACTTGGAAAAGTCGAATGGCTCGAATGTGACGCTATTCATGCTTCTCTGGCAGAGCGTGTTGTTTGCTCTGTTGCTGGCGTCGAGCGTTACATCGGAGCGACGTCGGAGTAACGCGATTCTGATCGTTGCCGCGTTGTTGCTGGTCTCCGGACTGTGGGGACGACACGCCGTGGTTGATGTCTTGTGGGATAAGGCATTTCCGGCCGTTGCCGCCGCGTCACCGGCGATGACCGAGGTGAGCGATGACAACGTCGTGTTGGGGACAACCTCATCGGGCTTGTTGCCGTTTGTCATAAGCTTGGTCTGCTTGTCGGAGTTGTTACTAAGCTTCTCGCTGTTTCGCGCGTTCTTCTTGAGCCGTCGTCAGCTCGCAATGTCATCAACCCAGGCCGATGACGAGTGGCCAGTGTCGCAAGTTTCGTTGTGGCTGACGCTCGCTGGCAGTGTGATTGCTGGAGTGTGGTTGGGTGTGGATGCCGAGTTATGGAACCAGATTCTGAGTGTTGGTGGGACTGCGACGAACACAGTTGATTCTGTAACCCAACGTGTGGCGTTGAGTGCGGGTCATTTGATGCCACTGTCTGCGATCGGCGTGGTGTTGGCGTGGTGGATGTATGCGAAGAGGTCATCGCTGCCGGAAAAGATTTCGGCGATGTTGGGACCGTTCGCTCGGTTGAGCCGCAATCGGTTCTATTGGAACGATCTGTATTTCTTGCTGGTCTCGCAGCCGGGAATCTCATTGGGCCGCTGGATCGCGTGGCTCGATGAGCAAGTCTGGGAACGTGGCCGACAAGCGGTTCGGCGTGAGATCGCTCGATTCGCGGGGGAGTCGTGCGAACCGTTGGCCAACGGCTTGTGGCCTATCTATGCGCTGACAACGTTCAGTTCGGTGGTCGTCCTGACGTGGATGCTGATGTGGTTGAAGTCATCGTCGTGACGGTCCACCTGTACCACGGTTTTCCAAACCGTGTTTGTCTTTCCGCACGGTTTAGAAAACCGTGCTACAAAACACCATGGGAACAATCATTGATGTGGGATCTCTACCTCCAACCGATTCAGAGACAACTGCCGTTGTGGCTGATGCTGGTGCCTCTGCTGGGCATTGTGTTGGTGTGGCTCGGACGCCGCTTTAGCGAAGCGGCGGGGCGACAGACGTTATTCGTCAACCTACTGACGTCTGTGCTGCTCTGCGTCTGGATGGTCGCGTCTTATGAACCGCTCAAGCCGGCAGCGAATCAAGAGCAAGCGTCATTTCTCGGAACGATCGACAGGTTTCAGTTTCGATCGTCCTTCAGTTGGGTGGGTGAATCGCGATCGGAAACATTGGAACGCAGTCTGCCAAACGGTCGCATTGCCAGCAGAGAATTCGCAATCCGTTGGGGGCCGGACATTCGTTTTGAGGTTGGCGTTGATGGCATCAGTCTGTGGTTCACGGCGCTCAGCGTGTTGTTAGTGGTGGTGACGCTGAGTGTTGAATGCCGTGCGGAATCTGCGGCGTCAATCGGGGCGTGGCTGTGGTTGGAGTCGAGCCTGGTCGGCGCATTCGTCGTCTTGGACGTCGTGCTGTTTGCGATTTGTTGGATGAGCACGTTGCTCGCGATCGCGTGGTTGATCGGAAGTCGCGGCGATTCGCAACGACACGAAGCCGTCATGCGATTCCTGAAGCCCACGGCGATCGGCGTTGGGCTGGTCACGATTGGGTTGTGCGGCTTGGTACTCGCGTTTGGTTGGTTGCGACAGTCGCCGAATCGCCCACACCCACCGTTAATTTTTTCGATGCCCGAATTGATCGCCGGACTCGGTCATTGGACGGCGGGTGGCGACAACTTGGTCCTGTGGGCGAACGTTAGTCCGTGGCTATTCGGGTTATTGGTGTTGGGCTTTACGGGGCCGATGTTGTTGGCTCCGTTTCATCGAGCGTTCGTGATGTCGGTTTCGTCGGCACCTCCGGCGGTGGCAATCGTGTTGGTGGGCGTGTTGATCAAAGTTGGCGTGTACGGCTGGCTGAGATTCATTATCCCCGTCTTCCCCGACCTGCTCCGCTTGAACACAGACTTCTTAGCGATGCTGATTGGCTTGAGCAGTTTGCTCGCCGCTGTGTTGGCATTCGGACAAACTGACTGGTATCGGCGCGTGGCGTTGGCGACGACGAGCTCCGTTGGTTTGAGTCTACTCGGTGTGATGACCTTCACACTCGAAGGGATGGTCGGCGGGATGCTGCGAATGCTCAGCCACGGTCTGACCGCCGCGTTGTTATTGTGGCTGTTGCCGCGATCGTCGGAGAGCAATTTTTCTTGTCGCCGAAATCTCATAACTCCGGTGGCAGCGGAATGTGCTTACGAACGGCGTCATAACAAACGTTGTCGAGCCTTTTTTCGATTGGCCCTCTTCGCATGGATTGGGTTGCCGGGACTGAGCGGCTTTGTCGCTGAATTCGTCTCTCCGTTCGGACTCATTCAACACGAATTCAATCTCGCTCTGCTGAGCCTCACCACCAGCGGCCTTATCGCTTGGATGTGGGTTCGAGCCGATCGCGATGAACCGCAATGGTCGCTCATGCCGTGGACACCACTCGATTGGAGCGTGCTCGTCACGCTCGTCGGACTCAACATCTCGATGGGCATTGCCCCACAGTTCGTCATTAGTCGCATCGAACCGAGCTTAGTCGCGCTGCTCCCGCCCGATCGACCGGAACTCACGGCTCAAGCGAGTGTGTCAGCGGGCTTTTCCCGATCTGAACGTTAGCCTGCCGGTGCCTCTGATCCCAGAGCCTTGTCACCCATGAGACGGAGGCTTAATCTTTTTTTCGGCTTCTGGAATTGCTCGTCGGAGTTTGTCATGCGTGTTAGTTCGGTGGTGAAGGTGCAGGAACGGCGGTGTGTTGAGCCTCGGAATCGGATTGGATTCACGTTGATTGAACTGCTGGTCGTCATCGCGATCATCGCGGTCCTATTGGCGCTGCTCTTGCCGGCCGTTCAGAACGCGCGCGAAGCGGCACGACGGACTCAGTGTCGCAGTAACCTCCATCAGATTGGCATCGCTGTCCACCGATACTTCGACAATTGGAAGGGCCAATTTTTTCTGCACCATCCGTTTGATGCGGATGTGCTATCACAGGTCGGTGCCGCCGATTCGTTTGCCGAGATTTTCTGGGAAGATAAGATCATGCCATTCGTCAACGCCAGCAGCGCCAAAGAAGCAGTCGCTCAGAGTGGCATTCGGGTGGCTGACGAACAAATTTATCGCTGCCCCTCGGACATTTCCGTCCCGAAGCCATTCGTGCAGGACGACGGCACGATCGACGGAATCTCCGACCGAACCAGTTACCTGATGAACTCGCTCTTGAGCCACAAAACGCGACGCTATGGACGATGGACGTTTCCTCGCTTTCAAAATTCGGTCGGCCTGTCCAATTTCGTGGCTTTCAATGAACGCAACGCGACGGGCATTCTCAACAGTCCAGAGGGAGGCGATCCTCGCCAAGATGACTATGACATTTGGCTCGGCACCAACGTGCTCGACACTTGGATTGCCTGGGGTCGTCACACGAGTTCTAACGTGCTTTATTTGGATGGCCACGTCAGGTCAGTGATTCGCAACGAGGCTCTTCGTGGTATGTACCCCGATGGCAACGTTCTGACATACATGACGTTTTTTCCTTGAGTGGTTGCCACCATCACTCGTGCTGACGCCGCCCCGTTCGCCTGAAATCGCTGACGATTGGCATCGCTCGTGTTATTTTTTCCCAAAGAAGGCTTGCTTGAGTTCATCGATCACTGCATCCGACATCGGCACGAGTGGACCGAGCGTGCGGCTGTTGATCATCGCTTCGGCGGTCGATTCCAGCACCTCCAAGCGATCGAACACGTCGAGCACTCCGGTGCCGACCACCATCACGCCGTCGTTGTCGAGCAGCATGATCGGAGTCTCAAGCGTCAATCGCTCGGCCAGTTCGCGACCGTCGCCGACTCGCGTGCCAAAAGGCGATCGCTGCACATCACGCAGAAAAATATAACTCTCCGGAATCGTCCGCGAATCGAGCACCGAATCCGTGACGCTGAATGCGGTCGCATTGACGGGATACGCATTGATCACCGCTTGGACCTGCGGCTGATGCTGATAGATCGCTCGATGCCCGGCCGTGGAAGAACTCGGCGTCTTGCCCGGTTCGGGCGTGCCGTGCTCAACCAGCACAATGTCATCAATGCCCAAGCGGCTGCGGTCTACACCGTGCGGTGTGATCAGAAACGAGTCGTCGTCCAACCGCGCGGACAACGCGCCTTCGGTGCTGATCATCAAGCGTTGCTGGTAACTGCGCCGCACAAACTCGCCGATCTGCCGGCGGAGTTCTTTCTCTTGGCTCATGACAGGCGTTCGCGTGCCCGTGTTTGAACCGATCATCAAACTTGGTCGCACGGCGAGTGCGGCGTCATCGAGACAACGCACTTCTCCCAACTGCGAGGCTTTGAGCATCGTCTTCGCGGCGAATTCGAGCGTCTCGAATCGCTCGAAGGCCGACTGCAAACAATCGCCGCCGGTCACGACTCCGTGATTCTCCAAAACCACACAATTGAAGCCACGGGCGAACGTCTCAGCGATGTTCTTGCCGAGCGCCGCACTTCCCGGCAACGCATACGGCGCGAAGCCCGCTTCGCCACAGATGCGCCACGACTGACGCAGTAACCGCGTGTTCGGCACTTGCCGGCAAATGCTGAACGCGACCAATGCCACCGGGTGAGCATGCACGATCGCTCGCAAATCCGGCCGAGCAGCATAAAT
>JAYUFI010000125.1:0-7130 GCA_043738805.1 Planctomycetaceae bacterium
CATTGATCTTCGCATCGCGAATCGCCGCTTGCATCGCTCGCGCCGCACCGCGTCCTTCGGGGTCCGGTGCGGTCATGTGGCTGCCATCCGCCGACATGCCATAACCGATGATCTCGGCAATCATCTGAGCGCCCCGTTTTTTCGCGTGTTCGTACTCTTCGAGCACCAAAATCCCGGCACCTTCCGCCATGACGAATCCGTCGCGGTCACGGTCCCAAGGGCGGCTTGCACGCTCGGGTTCATCGTTGCGCGTCGAGAGTGCGGCCATGCGTGAGAAGCCAGACAACCCCATCGGCGTGATCGCCGCTTCGCTGCCGCCAGTCACCATCACGTCGGCCATATCGAGCTGAATCAATCGAAAGGCATCACCGATCGCGTTCGTCGCTGACGCACACGCCGTTGCGACCGCGCTGTTCGGTCCCTTCAGTTGCCAATGCACGGAGATATTTCCACTCGCCGCATTGACCATCAGCTTCGGGATCATGAACGGAGAAACGCGCGACGGACCTCGATCAAACAACTCCGCATGTTGTTGTTCAATTTCTTGCAGTCCGCCGATTCCGCTTCCGACCAGCACGCCATTGCGAAACGGATCGCTCGCTTGAAAATCGATGCCCGACTGACGCACCGCTTTGCTCGCGGCACCCATCGCAAATTGCACGAAGCGATCAAATCGTTTGATGTCTTTCGCGGCAATCTCCAAGTGATCCTGCAGATTGTAGTCCTTGACCTCGCCGGCAAACCGAACTTTGAAGTCCGTGCAATCAAACCGACCGATCGGACCTACGCCGCTTTTTCCGGCGCAAATGCGATCCCAAAACTCAGCAACTTCACACCCCAGTGAGGTGACGACGCCAAGGCCGGTGACAACAACTCGTCGACTCATCCGTGTGCTCTTTGTGCCGCAAGTGGGTACGCGGCCGCGCGAGTGCGCTTGCGTAGGAGTTAGAACGCTCATTCAACCAATGTGGCTCATGGTTCAAACCATGAGCCACAAACGAAGGACGCTGATCACTAACAGATAAAATAAAACGCGATTAAGCGTTCTTCTTGTCCGTGATGTAAGTCACCGCGTCACCGACAGTCTTGATCTTGTCGTAGTCGTCGTCTGGAATCGT
Organism: Planctomycetaceae bacterium; assembly: GCA_043738805.1. Taxonomy (GTDB): domain Bacteria; phylum Planctomycetota; class Planctomycetia; order Planctomycetales; family Planctomycetaceae; genus SXKJ01. The sequence continues at coordinate 1,119 of JAYUFI010000125.1, forward strand.
GATCTCGAACTCGTCTTCAAATTCCATCACCAATTCGACCACGTCGAGCGAGTCGGCCTTGAGATCATCAACGAACTTGCTTTCCTTTTTGATCTCTTCTTTGGCAACACCCAATTGCTCGCTGACAATCGCGATCACTTTTTCTTCAATCACAACTCAAGCCCTCCGGCGGCTAATCGCTCGTAAAAATACCCACTCAAAATCGTCAGCACGTCTTCAACTCAGCGGCCTTGCCGCCGATTGCAAACCCCATCAACAGTGAATTTGACAACCATCAATTCACCGCTCAGGAGCAATCATTTCCAACGCAATCCGTCACAGACCGCATCAGAACTTCATTCACCCGCCAAAACGCGGGCACATATAACTGTTTCCGGAAAACGTGTAAACGGTGAAGCGGCCAAGGAAATCAACAGATTTCGTCTCTGCTCAACTTCGCGAGCATCATTCGTGTCCGAACGGCTCTTTTAGATCGCTTCATTCACGCTTTCGCATTTCACCTTTCGGTCGATGCGTTTGAGCAAGCCAGACAACACTTTGCCCGGCCCAATTTCGGTGAATTCGGTGATCCCGTTCTCCAACATCCAGCGGAGCGAATCTTCCCACCGCACCGGACTGATCACCTGCCGAACGAGCAATTGCCGAATCTCTTCTGGATCAGAGTGCGTCGCGGCATCAACATTTGAGACCACCGGAATGCGCGGCGGTTGCATCACAACACCAGACAATGCCTCCGCCAGTTTTTGATCCGCCGGCTGCATGATCGTCGTGTGAAACGCGCCCGCAACAGGCAACGGCACCGCTTTCCCGCCACTGGCATCGGCGAGTTCGACAGCTTTTGCGACGGCCGCCTGGTCACCAGAAACAACCAAGTTGCCGGGACAAAGAAAATTGGCGATCGAAATTTGCCCGACTTCCGAAGCTCGATTGCAAATCTCTTGCACTTTGTCGCGATCAAGCAACAACAAACTCGCCATGCCCGACGGCTGGCGATCGGCAGACTCCTGCATCGCTTGACCGCGTCGTTGCACGATTCGCAAGCCGTCTTCAAAGCTCATGACGGCGGCGAACACGAGTGCCGTGTACTCGCCCAAACTGAGCCCTGCCGTCATGGTGCAACCCGCCACCAAATCCGGCTTCGTCTCTTTGAGCATCTCCAGCGCCGCGAGACTGCTGACGTACAACGCCGGCTGACTGTAGACCGTCGAGTCGAGCTGCTCCTTCGGCCCTTCAGCGCACAGCTTGGCAAGGTCGTAGCCGAGAATGCCCGAAGCGGTCTCAAACAACCGGCGCGCTGACTCGTACTTCTCCACAATCGAGCGACACATCCCGACGGACTGCGCGCCTTGACCCGGAAACAGAAACGCCATTTGGCTCATAAGTGCTCTCCGAAAACAAGCACGACGCACCAGCGAGTGGTCCGTGCCGCAAGCAAATACACCGCCCAAACCACTCGCTGGCGCGTCGTGCTTACATGGCTACTAAGAAGTTATCCAACTACGCCGTCTCCGGCGAATCGGCCAGTCCGGCAGAGATCGACGCATTGATGTCGCGATCCTTGAATGTCATCGCCACTTTGAGCGCATTGCGAATCGAATGCGCGTTGCTAGACCCATGACAAATGATGCAGATACCGTCGATCCCCAGCAGCGGCGCACCACCTTCTTCGCTGTATTGATATCGCTTGCCAACGTTGTGCAGGGCCTGCATTCCGCGATCTCGCTCCGTCGTCAACTGGCCGATCACTTCATGAGCGACCGTCTTAAACAAGAAGTCAGCCATCCCCTCGCTGACCTTCAAGACGACGTTGCCGACGAAGCCCTCACAGATGATGACGTCAGCGCCACCAAGATAAACGTCGCGACCTTCGACGTTTCCGATGTAGGTTCCCTTCATGTAGCTGCTGTTTTGCAGAAGCATGTGCGCGTCGCGATAGAGATCATTTCCCTTGCCGTCTTCGCTGCCGATATTCATCAGTCCGACGCGCGGGTTCGGAATCCCCAGCACGTCGCGAGCGTAAACCAGCCCCATGACTCCATACTGATAAAGATGCTCAGGCCGCGCCGCCGGGTTGGCCCCGACATCAACCAGAACCGCTCGCCCTTTCAGCGTCGGCAATGCGACGGCGATCCCCGGTCGCTTGACGTTCTTGAGATACAACCGAGTTCGCAGCCCTGCGGCCACAACCGCTCCGGTGTGCCCCGCGCTGACGACAGCATCCACTTCGCGACCGGCCATCAACTGCCAACACGCAGCGATCGAGCAATTGGGTTTACGACGCAGCGCCTCGGTCGGCTTTTCTTCCATGCCGATCCAAGTTTCCGAATGACGAATCGTCAGTCGCTCGCCGGCATATCCCGCTTTGGCAATCAACGGTTCCAATTGCGGAGAGTCGCCAACCAACGCAACCTCAAGCTCAGGATGAGCCTGCAAAGCCGCGATGGCCCCGTCGATATTCGGGCCGGGAGCGTAATCGCCCCCCATGGCATCCAGCGCAATCCGCATGAGGATTATTCCTCGTTGCCGACGTCGTAGCTCCGGCCATTGTAATGACCGCACTGCGGGCAAATCACATGATTCGGCACCGGCGCACTGCACTGCGGGCACGACGTCAAATTCAAAGGCTTGATCGCGTTATGGCTGCGACGTTTGCGGGCGCGTGACTTAGAGGTGCGCCGTTTGGGAACTGCCATGATGCTTTACCATATTCCTAAGTAAGCCGCCATCAAACTGTTAGGGCCATTTCAACTACGGTCCACACATAGGGTTGGCGGCCCAACGAAAACTCCAGACTCTGACCGTCAGTTGAAGAGCGCGGCATGGTATTGAAGCCCCGAACACAGTTCAAGGAACGGGCAAGCCTTCTTGATCTCGCAATCCGGAATCTCTCTGAGGCTATCCCCATATCACTCATGTTTCGGATTCGTTTGCCGCGTTGATTCTTTCGTTGCAGCGAAGGCCGTTTCGCAAGACACTCCCGCCTCATTATTGTGTACTGACTTTCGATTCGATGGGAATGAACGGCGACGATGACACTCTTCTGCATTTCCGGCGGCACGGTTTACGACCCGACCAACAACGTCGACGGCGTCGTTCGCGACTTGTGGATTCAAGACGGGCGCATCATCGCCGCTCCGAGTACACCGGGAGCGAAGGCGGACAAGACGCTCGACGCGACGGGTTATGTGATCATGCCGGGCGGCGTTGACATGCACTGTCACATCGCCGGGCCGAAGGTGAATACCGCTCGCAAGATGATGCCCGAAGAGAAGCGCGTCGCGCCGATGATCACGCGGACGAGAGACACTCGGTCGGGGACCACGGGTTCGGTGCCGAGCACCTTCGCGACCGGTTACCTCTACGCCGGGCTGGGCTACACGACGGCGTTTGATGCGGCGATTCCGCCGCTGATGGCTCGACACACGCACGAGGAATTCGACGACACGCCGATCATCGACAAAGGCTTTTACGTCTTGATGGGCAACAACCACTACGTCATGCGACAGCTCGAAAAGAAGGAGCCGGAACGGCTGAAGGCGTATGTCGCGTGGTTGCTCAATTCGACGAAAGGCTACGCCGCGAAGATCGTGAATCCCGGCGGCGTCGAGGTCTGGAAGAGCGGCGGCGGGAACTCGCACGGTCTGGATCAACCGGTCGAGCACTTCAACGTCACCGCGCGACAGATCATTTCGGGAGTGGCTCAGGCGACGAACGATCTCGGCCTGCCGCATCCGGTACATATTCACTGCAACGATCTCGGAATGCCGGGCAACTGGACAACGACACTCGAAACGATGAAAGCCCTCGAAGGCCGACGCGGACATCTCACGCACATTCAGTTTCACAGCTACGGCGGCAACAAAGACGAGCAGGCGACGTTCCGCTCCGAGGTGCCGCAGCTTGTCGATTACGTGAACTCGCACGAGAACGTCACCGTCGATATCGGCCAAGTGATGTTCGGCAACACCGCCTCGATGACCGGCGACGGCCCGCTCGGTTATTTCCTGCACAAGGTTTACGGCCGCAAATGGTTCTCCGCCGACACCGAAATGGAATCGGGCTGCGGCATCGTCCCGATCACGTACAAAGACAAAAGCCTCGTGCATTCCTTGCAGTGGGCGATCGGCCTCGAATGGTATCTGCTGATCAACGACCCGTGGCGAGTCGCTATGAGCACCGATCATCCCAACGGCGGCTCGTTCCTGGCGTATCCCGAAATCATCGCGCTGCTCATGAGCCGAGCCAAACGAGACGAAGTCCTCGCCCGTGTCCCGGCCGGCCTGCGCGAACGCTGCACGCTGCCGGATTTGTCTCGCGAGTACACGCTCAACGAAATCGCGATCATTACCCGCGCCGCCCCGGCCAGAATGCTCGGCCTCAAGCAGAAGGGACATCTCGGCCCCGGAGCGGATGCCGACATCACGATCTATCAACCGAACGTCGACATTCAGCGGATGTTTGAACTGCCGCGCTACGTCGTCCGCGCCGGAGTGATCGTCGTCGACAACGGCGAGATCAAAGAAAGCCTCAACGGCAAACTGTTCCACGTCGCCCCGGCCTTCGACGAAGCCGCACTCCCCGACATCAAAGAATGGTTCGAGAACAACTACTCGATCCAGTTCAGCAACTACCCGGTCGGCGACGAGTACCTACATCAGCACGAAGTGGTGCCGATGCGAGGGTGACGGCTACATTGGGGCGAAATGGAGATTGTTCAACAGATGATTCGCGTCGAACTTCCCTACCATTTACGGCTGCTCGCGCATGTCGGAACTGAAGTGACTCTCGATGTTGCAGGCCCGGTCACGCAGTGCTCGGTGCTCGATGCGCTTGAGGCTCGCTATCCGATGCTGTGTGGGACAATTCGCGATCACGTCACGAAGAAGCGGCGACCGTTCTTGCGGTTCTTCGTTTGCAACCGAGACTGGTCACATCAACCGCCAGACACTCCGCTGCCGGTGGCTGTTGCATCGGGTGCGGAGCCGTTTCTCATCATCGGAGCGCTGGCGGGGGGGTAAGAAACGGGGCCGAAATAACGTCGCGATGTCTCCTGCCAGTACGATGCGCGAGCGAGTGGTTCTGATGCGACCATTCGCTTGCGCGTCGTACTAAGCTGCCCTCCGCCAGCAAACTCACTCGACGTCGTTCGTGATCGAGAACGCGGTCTGAATTTCGGCGTTGCCCTCTTCGTGCAGTTCACTGCGACGACAACGTTTGAAGAGCCGAACTTGATTGCCAGTCTCGTTGAAGGCGACTTCGTCCATGAAGGTGTGCATCAACAGCAGCCCGCGCCCGGAGACGCGATTCAAGTTGGCGGGGTCGGTCGGATCGGGCAAATCTTTCGGATTGAATCCCGGTCCTTGATCGCGAATCGTGAACTCCGCGACAGTCGGTGACAGGCGAGCCTCAAAGTAGATCCGCCGCTCGCAAAACGGCAAGTCCTTCGCGCGAGCGCGTGCAAGTTCATGATACGTCGGCTTGTCATCATCCTCACGCAACGAGGACGAGAGTTCGAGATTCCCATGAAACATCGCGTTGAGCAGCACTTCTTCCAGCGCGATCCCGATTCGCATTCGCTCCGCCTCGTCGAAGAGTCCCATCGCGCGCATCGTTTGTTGCATGTAGGCGACGACGGCCGCGAGCAACGACAAATCATTCTCCAACGAGAATTTGAAGTCCGCTTGCTCGGTACGATGTACGAGCAGCCGCGAGACGTTGCGAGTGTCATCAGCGACTCGCAGCACCAACCGGCAGGTTTCCACCAAATTTTTCACCAGCCGCCGCTTCGGAACGTAACTGGCCGCTCCCGCTTTTAGGGCTTGGACTGCCGTCTCTTCGCTGCCGACGGCAGTCATGATGATGACCGGGATCAGCGGGTAATCCTTCTTAATCGCTTCGACCAACCGCAGACCATCGAGATTGGGCATGACCATGTCGGTGACGACCAAGTCGGGCAGACTGTCGGCGATTGCTCGCATGGCGATCGCGCCGTCTTCTGCGTAAATCACATGA
>JAYUFI010000126.1:0-7089 GCA_043738805.1 Planctomycetaceae bacterium
GGTGGTGCGAGCGGCCCAGCCCGTGAAGCTCAAGCCGTAACACCTCGCGAGAGGGAAGAGGGAAGACGACGCGCTGCGCGATTACCCAATCTGCCCGACGTTGATGTAGGCATGAACGTGTGGGGCTCCGCGGAAGTGCCAAACGAATGACGGGCCCTCCACACGCCAGATGTCCCAGACTTTGTCGCTCTGCAAATCGCCTTGTTGGTAGAAGGCCATGTGGAGCTTATCGACGCCACCGGTTGCTTTGAGAATCTCCATCACTTCATCGACGTCCTCGGCACGGTACGGAGCCAGCAAGACTTGGATGGTCTTCGTCACCAGTTGTTTTTGATCGTTGCTGAGTTGCCCAACTCCGATGCCGGGGAACGATCCTTTGTCTCCCTGAAGAGCGACCGCTTCTTCTTTCGGGGCGTTTGTCACCAACGCTTGTTGCGCTTGTTTGGCGTCGAGTGCTTTGAAGACCTCGTTGACCTGAGTCGTTTGGTAATAGAACAGGTTTGACTTCGGGTTCTCTTCACCATGGCCGTAAACAATCGGGCCGCCGAACGCCGCTTTATCGACCGTGTTTCCATCCGCTCGCAGCGTGAGATGTCGCCCCGTTAGCTCCCATTCGAATGAGGCCGTTCCCGGTTCGCCGAACATCGCGACGCTGTACTCATTGATCCCGCCGTTGTCGTCTTCCATCTGTTTCTTCAAGCGTTCGTAGCCATCTTCCGACGTTACTTGCCGAACAATCTCGCTGATGAGCTTCTGTTGTTCGCCGCTATAAAAACTGTCGCCGACTTTGGGCTTGGTGATCTGCCAGTTGGCGTTGATCTTCTTTCTCAGGTCATGGTCGAACGAAAAACAGATCGCCTTTTTTTGTTCGGCGGAAAGCGACGTGAAGAAGCGACCGACGGTTGTCTCGGCGGCACTCTTGGAGCTTGGAGCCGCATACAGTCCGGGAAGTCCAACCAGCATCGGCATCGCAACGCCAGCCAACGTCGCGGCACCAGCGGTCTTGAAGAACGAACGACGATCGAGCGATTCACAATCAGAACAAACGAGCGAATTGCGGTTCATGAAAACGTCTCCTTCTGTGAGCGATGCGAAACAGCGACAGCCGCTTCTACGGCTCACAACTTGTAACGCGACTTCGCACAAAATGTGAGCGGTAGAGTTGATCGAGCGAACGTCCTCAGCGAGGCCAGTCAGGTAATGATGTCATTCGCCACGGATGGCTTTGATGGCTTTTTCCGCGAAACCACGTATCTGGGTCTCTTTGTCGGATTCTGAAATTCGTTCGAGCACAGGAAGCGCGTCCTTGGCGGATGGCCCGATCTTCAGCAATGCCAAGACGGCGGCACCACGCACCGCTGAGTCAGTCTGTTCGAGAGCTTCGATGAGCGTGGGGATCGCCTGTGGATGTGCCGAGCCGACGTTGCTCAGAGCTTGAACGGCCTTGAGGCGTTGCTTCACTTCCGTGCTCGGAGTCTTGAGTGCCTCCAACCAAAATTCAATCGGCTTTCCAGTGACGCTCAACAGTTCCGGAGATTTTCCACAGCCGATTAGGCTGAGCGAGACCATGCCGCACAGCACGGTTATGAAGCTCCGTCTTACGAGACCACTCATTACTCCAACCCCGCAGTGTTGTCTTTGCCAGCGCGTGTTCCCATGGCCCAGAAGGCGAGACGCTGCGGGCCATCTCGCGTGACACTTTTGATGAACCGAACGGAACCATCGGCGAACAGAACGTGAACGCCGCCAACATGGAAACTGGAAAAATCGTCGAGACCTCCGTCGCTGTCGGTCAGGATGTTGATCCAGTTATTGTGAGCCAGCACGAAGTCGGGGGCCGGACCAGTGGCGAGCGACCAAGGATTCTGCTTTCCGGCTCGGCAGACGGCATTGTTCGGAGCACCGGCCCAAAGGCCGTTCGTCATCCCCCAAGCACGTTCGCCGACCAGGACCGTGCTGCTTGTGCCGTCTTTCAAATCGCCAATACGAATGCCGCTGTTGCGGAACATCGTCCCGTTGCCGATGAGATCGTCAGTCTCGCTAGCATCATCACCGACCGTGGCTGCGTAACTAAACGGGGCCGCCGTCGCGATGAGCGTTCCCGTCGCGTCCGTGACACGAAACGTGCCGCTGTCGATCAAATCAGAGGCACACAAATATCCGGAGAGCAACGTTTGAATCGCGGCGGCGTTGTTGGAATGCTCGACCGGCAGACGAAAGTCGATTTTGCGATACAGCGGAGCCTGATCGAGATAGGGCAGGATCATGGCGCTCCAGCCCCAACCATTCGAGGTCGCAGGATAAGCCGCACCGGCGACATATCCCGGCGGAAAACGGTTTGTTGATGTGTGGTAGTTGTGTAACGCCAAGCCCATCTGCTTGAGATTGTTTTTGCACTGCGACCGCCGTGCTGCCTCGCGAGCTTGTTGCACGGCCGGTAGCAGCAACGCAATCAAAATGGCGATAATGGCAATCACGACCAACAGCTCAATCAGTGTGAACCCGCCTCGGTCGCCGTTATGTCGTGGTTGGAAATGGTGTGCTCGCATCGTTGCAGATTACCGAAGAACACTGATGAGAGCACTGGGATCAGAAGGTGATTCTTTCGTCGCCCGTGTCGAAAAAGAGGTCACGAGAGACGACTTCATTTCCCTTCCGATCTAGTCCGTATTGACATTCACGCGAGCAGGATCATGGTTGCGGCTAAGTGGATGAAGGCGAGGAAATTACGTGCGGTTTTGTCATAGCTGGTCGCGATGCGTCGGCATTGCTTGAGCCGCGCGAACAATCGCTTGATGTGATTGCGCTCTCGGTACATTTGTTTGCAACAAGGACACTGAACTTTGCTCAAATAGAAATGTCAACACGTCTTAGTTTCTCGTCACAAATACTTCTCACCCACCGTTCGTGATCGCACCACTTTCGCAGGCACGCCGTAAGCCACCGTCATGTCGGGCACGTCGCGAGTCACCACCGAACCTGCTCCCACAACCGCATGTTGACCGATCTTGCAGCCATGCAAAATGACCGCACCGATGCCGATCGCGGACCCCTCACCCAGAGACACATTGCCGCCGGTCGCGACTCGCGGAGCGAGGCTGCTGAAGGAGCCCAGACGATTGTCATGATCGACCGAGCTATTCGTGTTGAGGATGCAGCTCTCGCCGATCTCTGAATCGCTGTTGATCACAACGCCCGCCATCACGACACTCCCGCTGCCCAAGCTTACGCCGCGAGCGATCTGCGCGGAGGGATGCACGGCACTGACGAAACTCAGATGCGGTGCCAGCGATTTCAAACGTTCCACAAGTTGCGAACGAATGAAATTACCACCGATCGCCACCAACAGCCCGTCCGCGTGAAGCTGCGTCGCCAGCCGAGCAACGTCCGACACCGAACCGACAACCTCGTAACCAAACAGCGTCGTTCCCACCGGCTTGAAGTCATCCAGCAAACCGACCACCTGATGCAACGCCTGCTTTTCCAAGATGTCCAAGACCACCTTCGCATGTCCGGAAGCACCGATGACGAGAACGCGACTCATGAGAGACTTTCAAATTCAGTTTTTCCAACGCAAAGACGCGAAGAACGCGAAGAATTCATTTCTAATGATCATTGGCCAGAACGCTTTGGCGAATCTCAATTCTTCGCGCCTTTGCGTTGAAAGCTCCCCAATAACCAACGATCAATCTTGTCTTTCCCTTCCTACCTCGAACAAACAATGACCGCAACCAACAAGCCGTCACTACGAATCGTTCTCGCCGGTGCGACCGCTAGCACGCGGCTGACGCTGGAAGCGCTAGTACGGCATCACGCGCCGGTCGTCGGCGTTCTGGAATTTCAGCCGGATGATCCGTCGGGGGTCAGCGGCTTTGCTCGTTTGAATGACGTGGCCGAGACGGCCGGTATCCCTTGCGTCGGCTTTCAAAACATCAACGCGCCGGACACGATCGCTCAGATTCGAGCGTGGCAGCCGGATCTCTGTTTCGTCGTTGGCCTGTCGCAGCTCGTGAAGTCGGAGTTGCTGGCGATTCCGCGTTTGGCCTGCGTCGGTTTTCATCCGACTTGGTTACCGCGCGGTCGTGGGCGAGCCCCGGTCGCGTGGTTGGTCCACGATGCGACTCCCGGAGCCGTCACTTATTTCGTGATGGACGAAGGGGCCGACAGCGGCCCGATCCTCGTGCAAGAACCGTTCGCCGTTCATCCGAACGATGACGCGACCAACGTGACTTGTTCGATGGAACAGGCAATAGGCCGATCCCTCGATCGTTGGCTGCCGAAGCTGCTGGCCGGTGAATGGAACCCGCAGCCGCAAGACGATTCGCAAGCGACGTATCACGCCAAGCGAAGCCCTGAAGATGGCTGGATCGACTGGTCAGCATCGGCGAGCGACATCCATCGCGTCATCCGAGTCGCCGCGCGACCGCATCCTGGTGCCTACACGTATTTGAAAGATCGGAAGTTGATTGTCTGGCGTGCCGAAATCGAAACCAGTTATCCGATTCGAGGCGTCATCGGCCGAGTCCTCTTAACCGACCCGCAGCGCGGCGCGTTAGTTCAAACCGGCGACGGCCTGCTTTGGCTGCGCGAGTTCGCCTGGGGCGATAACGTCGATCCCACGAAACCGCCCAAGCTGCTCGTCGGCCAACGGCTGGGTTACGTCGTCGAGGACGAAGTGAGCCGCTTGAAAAAACGTGTGGCCGAGTTAGAGCGGATCATTTTGGAACTGAGCAACAACAAAGAACGCGGCGAAGCCGCACCTACGTAGCCGTCGCGCTCCGCGTGACGAGCCGAACGCTCCGAGAAGCGACCGGCTCATCACGCGGAGCGTGATGGCTACGTAAATTCAAAGAGGACCAACAATGCGAATCGCAATAATCGCCCCTCATCCGGACGACGAAGTGCTCGGCTGCGGCGGAGTGATGGCTCGGCATGTGGCCGACGGGGACGAGGTGTTCGTGATCGTGGTGACGCGCGGGATTCCGGAACTGTTTCCGCCGGAACTGATCGAGCGGACGCGCGCCGAAGCGCGGAAGGCTCACGAATTCCTCGGCGTGAAGGAGACGCGGTTCCTCGATTTCCCGGCCCCGCGTTTGGACGTCACTCCGGGACATCTCGTAGCCGACGCGCTGGCGAAGCAGTTTCAAGACATTCGCCCGGAGCGAGTCTACTTGCCGCATCACGGCGACATTCATTCGGACCACGGGCGGATCTATCACGCGACATTGGTGGCGGCGCGGCCGCTCGCCAATTGTCCGGTGAAGCAGTTGCTCTGCTACGAAACTTTGTCGGAAACCGAATGGTCGCCGCCGATCGCCACATCGGTCTTTTATCCCACGGTCTTCGTCGACATCACAGCCCACTTGCAACAGAAACTCGACGCGATGTCCTGCTTTGAAACACAGATCAAACAGCCGCCGAATCCGCGATCGTTGCAAGCCATCGAGGCACTGGCTCGATATCGCGGCGCGACCGTGAATCTACTGGCAGCGGAAGCGTTCGTGCTTGTCCGCGAAATCGTCCAGTGACCCGAACCAGGAGCTTGGAAGAGACCCCTTTTGTTGCTGGCCCCGCATCATATGCAGAAATTGAGGCATGAAGCGCAAGCGAAGAAATTGTCGAACGTCAGTCCTTCGCTTGCGCTTCAGGCTTCAATTTGTCGGCGTGTGTGGTATCGGCGAATCATTCCGCTTTCAACACTTCGATCTTCAGCTTGCCGAGCGCGTTGTAGAGTGGCAAGAAGGTTGTGATTGGCAGCGGCGAATCCTCGTCCATCGCGGACTCGGCCATTTTTAGGTGGGCCGCGCCGACGCCACCGCGTCCCAACGTGGCGTCCAACGGAACCCACTCGCCGGCTAAGAACGCTTCGGTCCACATGTGCCCGCCGAATGAGTTCAAGGACTCGACGTAAACCAATCCCGCCGCAATTCGCGACGGCACCTTCTTCGCCCGAAGCATGGCTGCCAACAACACCGCGTGCTCGGTGCAATCTCCTTCCATTTTCTGAGCGACTTCAGCAGCAGACGCCATTGCGGTCGAGAAGTTCTTTTTCTTGATCTTCTCTAGCACGTACTTTTCCATCCGCGCGGCAACACGACTCGGATCGGTCTCGCCAGCCGCCGCTCGATCAGCATGTTCGATGACGGCCGAGTCGCGTGATTGCAAAAAACGTGTCGCCGCGAGGTACTTCGCGTCCGTCGTGATGACTCGCGAATTCACTGGCGGCAGCGGCTTCGCAGTGACAGTCAGTTCGATCGCCTTGTCGGACTGCCGCTTGATCTGCTGCGTCCCGCCATTGACGAACGATTGCTCAAGAGAATCGTCCTTCGATGAAATGCGATACACAATCTTCTTCTTGCGGTGAGCTTCCTTAATCGGCGGATCAATGGCGACCAGAGTATTGATCGCCAAGTCCAATTCGGGACCGGCGATCGCCTGCAACGCGACTTCGCGGCTCACTTCGTAAAGCCGACCGACCGTTCCGAGCATGTCGGTTTCACCCAGCCTCACGTCACCGTCGGCATCGACATACTGCCGCATATTCATTTCCGGAATCGCGGCAAAGCTGACCTTCACCAGCAACAGCGAATGCTCTTTCGCATCGAGCAACTTGACGGGCCGCAGCTCATCTGCCGAGTAACTGACCTTCGTGAATTTGCTGAACTCAGGAACGAAAATTTTGGCCGAGAAGGTCTCACCCGGCTTCAACGGCTTCTCTCGCAGACAGCGTTCGGGATACGCGGGCGATTTCGTATCCGCTTCCCACGGTATCCGTCGCTTGTCGGTCTTGCCTGCGACAACGGAAGTGATTTCCAAATCTTGGTCGCTGACAACTCCTTCCGAACGAGTCACTGTCGCCGGTGGGTTTTTGATTTCATACGCAAACCGCAGCAGCTCGCCCGATTCATATTCTTCCGTTCGCAACGACGTCGAAAGACTCAGCTCTTTGCCGAAGCGATTCATCTGAAAATGCAACTCGCCGACGCTGACGATGATCTTGCGCTTGTCGCGAATTTCCCTGTGCTCGCGACTGCGTTGATAGCCAGCACGCTTATTGCCGATGTGCAACACCTGCCAACTTTCAGTGAC
>JAYUFI010000127.1:0-2686 GCA_043738805.1 Planctomycetaceae bacterium
CTGCGGTCGAGCCGACGACTACCACTATCACATCGCGCCGGTGCATTTGGAAAAGACCATCGGCAAGGGCCTGCCGATCGCGTATGCGCTCGACGGCTATCCGGTCTATGGCTACGACGAACCGGACGGTTCCAAGGTCGCCGGCTTGGATGCCTTCAACGGGCACAAGGACAAGCAAGGCAACTACCACTATCACGCGACGAAAAAATACCCGTACCTCAACGGCGGCTTCTTCGGCGAAGTGACCGAGCGCGATGGCCAAGTCGATCCGCAACCGCGAGCCGAACCGATCCGTCCCGACCTTCGGCCTCTGCGCGACGCGAAGATCACCGACTTCCAAGAGACCAAGGCCGGCAGCTACGTCCTGACGTATGACGTGCGCGGCAAGAAAGGCTCGGTGAGCTACGTCGTTGCCGACGATGGCTCGGCGCAGTTCACGTTCATCGACACGAACGGTTCAACGACGAACGAAACGTACTCACCAAGGGGCCGCGACCCCGGAGGAGGAGGAGGCAACGACCGTCGTCCACCTCCGTCACTCCGTCCCGGAGAGAATCGACCGCCGCGCCCGGGTGACAACCCGCCGCCGCGACGCGATGAGCAAACGACATCGAACCCCAAACCGAAAAACAAGCTGCCGCAGTTGATCGTGACCAGTCCCGCGTTTGAACCGGGTGGCAGCATTCCGGTCGAGTTCACCGGCGACGGAGCCAGCGCGTCGCCGCCGATCGAATGGCAGGACGCTCCGCAGGGCACAAAGTCCTTCGCGGTCAACGTGTGGCACATCCCCGGTCCCGGTGACATCAAGTCGTACTGGGTCGTCTACAACATTCCGGCCAACGTCACGAAGCTCGCCAAGAACGACAAGTCCTCCGGCACCGTGGGCCTCAACGACAAGAACCGCCGCGAGTACGACCCGATGAAATCCAAAGGCCCTGGCGTGAAGCAGTACCACATCACCGTCTACGCCTTGTCGGGCGAGTTGAAGCTGTCGCCCGACAAAGCCACGCGAGCCAATCTGCTCGCAGCCATCAAAGGCATCACGCTCGCCGAAGGGACGTTGGACTTTCAGTACGAACGCAAGCGGTGAGCGGCCAGGGCTGATACGGTAGTAGGCACATTCCATGTGCCGTTTCCCTGCGATTTGCGGACGGCACATGGAATGTGCCTGCTACTTTGCGAGTAACGTCAGTGCCGTTGTACGTCAGCCCCGGTGATCCACGAAACCGCCGTGAAATCGGGGGGCTGACGCCACCCCGCTCGCCAAGAGTCGACTTTTGGCGGACACGTCAAGGCGACCATTGAAACACGAACGCAAAACAAAAAGAGGTTCGCCATGAGTCAACTAAGTTATGGGATGACCCGCTGTGGGACCGTGCTCTGCGGAGTCATCCTGCTGCAACTCGCGTGGATCTTCTCCAGTATCGCGGCTGAGCAATTTACTCCGACGCCGCTGAGATATGACGAATGGAAGCACTCCGGTTCGATGTGGGTGCTCACCACTCCTGAAGGTGCGGACTTGCCGGCCTCGGCGGCGTTGGAAGGCGTTCCGTTGCTGGTGCGGTTGCACAAAGACTTCTTCGACTTTCGACAAGCGCTGCCGCAGGGCGAAGACCTTCGCTTCAGCTTGAGCAACCATCAGCCGCTGGATTTTCAGATCGAGGAATGGGACGCGGCGAAAGGAGTCGCGAGCGTTTGGGTGCGAGTGCCAAAGATCACCGGGAACTCGCGGCAAGAGATCAAGCTGCATTGGGGCAACCCGAACGCATCAAGCGAGTCGGACGGCAAAGGGGTCTTCAATGAGTCGAACGGATACCTCAGTGTCTGGCACATGAGCAACGACGTGCAGGACGAAGTCGGAACGCTCACCAGCACCGACAATGGAACGACTCCGACAACGGGCATGATCGGAACGGCTCGCCATCTTCCCGGCGGCAAGGGGATCTTCGGCGGCGACAAGATCCCGAACTATCCGGCAGGCGCGAGCTCGCACAGTACCGAAGCGTGGTTTCGTCCCGAGCGACCGAACACAACGCTCATCGCTTGGGGCAACGAGCAAGCTCAAGGCAAAGTCGTGATGCAGTTCCGCAGCCCGCCGCACATCCGCATGGATTGCTACTTCTCCGGCGGCAACGTCGCGAACGACAGCCGCGTGCCGCTCGGCGATTGGACGCACGTCGTTCACACCTACCGCGAAGGGGAGTCGAAGATCTATGTGAACGGCGTGTTGGAGGGGACCAATCTCAAGCAAGGCCCGCCACTCAACATCAAAAGCCCCGCTCGGCTATGGATCGGAGGCTGGTACAACAATTTTGACTTCGTCGGCGATCTCGATGAAGTCCGTGTCTCGCAAGTCGTGCGCTCGGCGGATTGGATCAAACTGCAATTCGAGAATCAGAAGCCCAATCAAACACTTGTCGGGCCGCTGGTGCAGCCGGGTGATGAGTTCTCGGTTTCGCAGACGCAGCTTGTGGTGGGAGAAGGTCAGAGCGCGACTGTGTCGGCGAAAGCCGGCGGTGCTCAGAAGGTATTGTGGATTTTGAAACGCGACGGACACGAATCGGTCGTGGCGACGGATCGGTTCTCGTACACGTTTAACGCCGGGCGAGTCCCTCGTGGGATAGGCTTCCAGCCTGTCATTCCTCAATCCCAACATGGCAAGTTGCCAGCAAAGGGAGACAGGCTA
>JAYUFI010000128.1:0-7084 GCA_043738805.1 Planctomycetaceae bacterium
GTGCGGCAATTGCTGACCGACGAATCGCTCATCCTGCAACCGCTCCAACAAAGTGTGCTGCGTGACGGCGAGGACACGCTGATGCTCTTCAACGGCCGCTTTACTCACGCAGTACGAAAAATCCCCAAGCCCGGCGACTTTCGCGTCCAGGATGATCACGGCGGAACGGCACATCCACATGAACCGTCGGCCGCTCAAATCGAATTCGCCCAACGAGTGATCGCCGCGTGTCAGCCCGCACCGGCCTACGGCCGCGTGGACTTGGTCCGAGACAATCACGGCAACCTCGCAGTGATGGAGTTGGAACTGATCGAACCCGAACTCTGGCTGAGAAACCATCCCCCCGCAGCGACCGCATTCGCTGACGCGATCTCAAAGATCGTTCGCGCCTGACACATCGCTGAGCCGCATCTACGAAGACTTCCTCACGCAGTTCACCAGTGCCGAAGGAAAGTTGGAGCGATGGCCGGGAGCCAAGGACATGGGGCAGCCTCCTGTTTGTCATGTGGTGTGTTCACTCTGTATTGCTCGTGAATTTTTGTAGGCTGCCAATATGTCGTCCGATGTCTCAATGCTGCTGAATGCGATCCAATGCGGGAACTCCCGCGCGGCGGATGAGTTGTTGCCGCTGGTCTACAAGCAGTTGCGTGAGTTGGCTCGTGCCAAGATGTCTCAGGAGTCGGCGGGACAGACATTGCAGGCGACGGCGCTGGTGCATGAGGCTTACCTCCGTTTGGTCGATACGCCGGTGGCGAAAGACATGCACAATCGGAAGTACTTTTTCGCGGCGGCGGCCGACGCGATGCGTTGCATTCTGGTCGAGAATGCTCGACGCAAAGCGGCCCTCAAACGAGGCGGCGATCGGCAGCGAATTGATGTCTCACTGTGCGATTTGCCGGAAGCAGGTTCTGCCGTCAACGTGCTGGAGATCGACGAAGCGTTGACTCGACTGGCCGCGCAAAACGCTCAGGCGGCCGAACTGGTCAAGTTGCGGTACTTCACCGGCCTGCCGTTGATCGAAGCCGCCGAGATGCTGGAAATGTCCGAACGCTCGGCACGCCGCTTGTGGGCCTACGCCCGCTCGTTCCTGTTGGAAGAATTGTCGCCAGAGGAGTAAGTAATCCGAAGCGTGAGCGAGGGCGGGCGTTCCTAATGGCTCTGAATCACAAGCAGCTTGGAGCGTCCGCCCTCGCTCACGATTCGGGTTACTTTTTGAGGCTCGCCAACAAATCCAAAAAATTTTGGCCGGGTACGCTGTCAGAATGCGCTTATATCTCTTGAGCCGAGTGGGATTCTCGCCCGCGAACACGTAGTGATGAGCTATGCACGAATTTGACCTCTTCATTACTGCCATTGAGATCGACGACGAAATCGCGCGGCGGGAGTATCTCGACACAGCGTGTGTGAGCGACCCGGCTCTGCGTGCGCGGATCGAAAGATTGCTTAGCCGAGCCGATCGGGCGGGAGACTTTCTCGAACAGCCCGCGTCGGATTTGTGCTCGGACTTCGATGTGGGATTGCCCACGAAAGACCGCGAACCCGCGCTGTCCCACGGCGATGCACTAACCATGATCGGTCAAGCTGGCGACACGGCGCAGACAGCCTTTTTGAATGCTCCGATCGGAGTGGCCGACGCTGGCAGCGTCGGCCACGAGAAACAAGCCGAACCAATGACGAACGACTTCGTCCTCGGCAGGTTGTTCGGCAGGTATCAAGTCGAACGAGTCTTGGGTTCGGGGGGCATGGGAGTCGTGTATCTGGCCGAAGACCTGCGGTTGGGGCGGCGGGTCGCTTTGAAGATTCCCAAGTTCGATGCCGACGGCAAATTGAATTTGATCGAGCGGTTTCGTCGCGAAGCACGGACGATGGCCTCGGTGCTGCATCGAAATCTCTGTCCGATCTTTGATGTCGATGAACAGGACGGCACGCACTATTTGACGATGGCCTTCATCGACGGCGTAACGCTGGCCGAGGTCATCAAGCATGGGCTCGAGCGGACGGCTCGGCCTGACTTAAATGATCGGGGAGTGAGCGGCACGGCGCTAGCCGCCGGTTCCTGCGAAGGTACAGGCGTCCCGAAACCGGCGGCTAGCGCCGTGCCGCTCAAAGTCAGCATCTTTACCACTCGGCAGATCGCCGAGCTGATTCGGAAGTTGGCGATGGCGCTGGAAAAGGCTCATCGAGCGGGGGTCATTCATCGTGATCTCAAGCCGGCCAATGTGATGATCGACCGAGATGGTGAGCCGATCTTGATGGACTTCGGACTCGCCTGGATGGTGCATGAGTCGGATTCGCGCGTGACGCAATCGGGAGCGATCGTCGGCACACCCGCTTACATGTCGCCCGAGCAGGCCGAAGGTGATGCGAATAAGGTCGGGGCTGCGTCCGACATCTACAGTTTAGGAGCCATCCTCTACGAACTTCTGGCCGGTCGCACCATCCACACCGGCGGCGTCACACGGGTGCTGTTCAAGCTCATGCATGAGGCTCCGACTCGACCGAGTGAGATTCGCGGCGATGTTGATCCGCAGTTGGAAGCGATCTGCTTGAAAGCAATCTCACGCCGTCCCGAAGATCGGTTCGCCACGGCGGCGGAATTCGCTGAGGTGCTCGCCAGTTTCTTGGACGGAATGCCGGATGACACGTCCGCCCGAAGCGATCTTGGAAAGAAACTCCAGCTCGCGTCCGGTCAGATTGTGATCTCGGACCAGACTGACGTGCTGCCGCGCGGCACGGACACCGCCACGATTGCGTATTTGAAGCCTTCCGAAAAAACAGGTGATCCCTCCCGCTCGCTGGCGCCGCGCGGCAGGTCGCGAATCGTGTTGGCGAGTCTGTTGCTGATCGGTCTGATCGGAGTCGTCTGGGGGATCGTGGCGGGGCGAACGAAGCCGCCCGGTGGTGACATCGTCCAAGGCGACAAGCGTGTTGCGCCCGATTCCGCTGCCGACTCGACGCCAGTCAAACCGAACGCCGAGTCCGTCGGACAGACTGGCTTCGCGCTGGAGTTCGACGGCGTCTCCAGCCATGTCGCGATTCCAACGTTGATCAACGACGAGCCGGGACCGGTGACACTGGAAGCCTGGGTCGAAACGCACGAGCGGAAGATCGGGTCCAGGATCATCGCTAATTTTGCTGGAAAACGGTTTTCTGCTTTGTGTGTCAGCGACTTGAACTGGTTTGCCAACGATCCGACGTTGCAGGGATTGCCGGATACTCCCTGGACGCCGGGCCTCGTGCATCTGGCGTTCGCGATCGACGAACAGGAAGGCCGATTGTACGTCGACGGCAAACTGGTCGCCCGCCGTCCCCGGACCAACGAACTGACAGTCGTCGAAGAAAAGTATTCCTGGCTGGGAACTGGCCTGTTCGATGGTCGCCCGAATTACTTCTTTCGGGGTCGCATTGGAGAACTCCGCGTCTCCAAGGTCGCACGCTACGAGCAGGACTTCACGCCCGATAAACGTTTTGACAAGGACGAGAACACGCTCGCCCTCTATCACTTCGATGAAGGCTCCGGCGATGTTCTGAAAGACTCGTCCGGCAACGGTCATCACGGCCAGATCGTCGGAGCAAAGTGGGTGCAAACGGAAGTGAAACGGCCGCCAGCCGCCGACCTCTCCGAGATTCTCACCTCGCCCAATTGGGAATGGACGGTTCCGGAAAACCTCGGCCCGGCGGTGAATACGGATGGTTCGGAGATGTCGCCGCATTTCTGTGCCGACGGAAAACGATTGTGGTTTCAGAGAACGCTCAACGCACCCGACGACCTGGCCTGGATCGCCGATCGCGACGCATCTGGCAAAACCTGGAATCCCGCCAAGTCAGTCGGTCGAGCATTCGAGTTCGCTGGCCCAGCGGCCGACATGTTCATTTCTCGCGATGAGAAAACATGGCTGTTCGTCACCTGGTCTTCCCCAAATAATTTCTCACAGCAGGTCTTCGAATCGACCCGCCCGTCAGCGATTGACCAATGGTCGGAACCGAAGTTGGTCGCTGCCGCGAGTCCACCGGCTCTGTTTCCCGTTTTGTCCGACGACGGTCGGACGCTCTACATCACAAACAGCCGAAACTACGACCGCCTCTACGCCTTGACGCGACGCACGACGACAGACGCTTGGTCTGAGCCGGATCGCTTGCCCGATCCTCCCAATGCGAACGGCGGTGTTCGAGCCGTTTGGACTTCGGTCGATGGTCGCGTGCTGGTCTTTCATTCGGTTCGAGAAACCAGCGGCAGCGCGACACACTATGACCTTTGGCTGACGACTCGATCTTCGACTTCAGAGCCGTGGCAGCAGCCCATCAGCTTCGGCCCAACAATCAACACCACCGCGAACGAACGGGGAGCCTGCCTTTCCGACGACGGCCGCGAACTCATCTTTGTGAGCGATCGTCCCGGCGGCTTGGGTGGTTCGGATTTGTACGTCTCTCGCCGCGTTCCCAAGCAAGACCAGAAAATCGGTCCCGCGCAGGCGATCGCACCGTTCAATGAACGCGAAGCCAAGGCTCATCAAGTGGCCTGGGCCAAGCAACTTGGTACGAAGATCGAGACGACCAACTCGGTCGGTGCGAAGATGATTCTCATCCCGCCCGGTGAGTTCCTGATGGGCAGCACCGACGAGCAAGTCGCCGCAGCGGCGAAGATCGCGGACGAGGTCCACGCGGAACCGACCACCAGGGACCGCATTCAAAAAGTCGAACGACCTCAACATCGAGTCGTGATCACGAAACCGTTTCTTCTCGGAGCGACGGAGGTCACGATCGCGCAGTTCAAGAAGTTCTCGGCGACCGGATTCCGTACTGAAGCGGAGAAGCTGGCCAAGGACGCGACGTCGGAAACGTATCTCACTCCCGGTTACCCGGTAACGGACGACTCACCGGCGGCGGTCGTCACTTGGAACGATGCGGTCGCCTACTGCCGTTGGCTGAGTGACGTTGAAAAAGCCCCGTATCGACTCCCCACCGAAGCCGAATGGGAATACGCCTGCCGCGCCGGCACGACGACGCAGTACTCGTTCGGCGACGACCATCAGGAACTCGCGAATTTCGGCTGGTTCAAAGAGAACAGCGACAATCGCTCGCACGAGGTCGGACAGAAACGGCCGAATGCGTTCGGTCTGCACGACATGCACGGCAACTTGTGGGAATGGTGCCAAGACTTCTACGACGAGGGTTGGTATGCGAAGTCCCCCACCGACAACCCCACCGGCCCGGCGTTCGGCTCGCAACATGTGACCCGCGGCGGCTACTGGCCCAGCAGCGCGTCCACCAACCGCAGCGCGCATCGCGGTCGAACGATCCCCGCCAACCGCAGCAACCATTTCGGTTTTCGAATCGTTAGCGAACTCAAGGCGATCAGTCCGCCGCAAGCTGCTCGCCCCGCCCCGCTCAAGTTGGAACTTGGCGTGCAGTTGCCAGCCGTGACACAAGCCACTGGACTCAAGCTGGGTGATCTGGATGGCGACGGCGATCTCGATCTGTTCGTCGCGATGTTGAAAGCTCCGTGCGTGGTGTTTCACAACGATGGCAACGGGGGCTTCACGGAAAGCGGCCAACAACTCGGCGACAACGCCAGCTTTGCAGTCGCGCTGGGAGACCTTGATGGCGACGGCGATCTTGATGCCTTCGTCTGCAACTCCGACGAACAAGAGAATGCGATCTGGCTCAATGATGGTCGCGGCACGTTTCAACGCTCGCCGCAATCGTTCCCGCCTAATACCTCCAACGATGTCGTACTCGAGGATGTCGATGGCGACAAAGACTTGGATGTGGTGGTCTCCAACTTCAAAGGCTCCGTCGAGATTTGGATCAACGATGGAGCCGGTAAATTCGTCAACCGTCATTCCATCTCACGAACCATGAACACCGGTGTCGCGTTGGGCGACTTGGACGACGACGGTGACGCCGATCTCGTGATGACCTGTATCGGCGGCGACAACCGCGTCTGGCTCAACGATGGCCAGGGACATTACACGGACACCGAACAGTCCCTCGAACTCGACGAAAGTACTTCCGTGGCGTTGGGCGATCTCGATCGGGACGGAGACCTCGACTTGTTCCTCACGGGCAATCACGGCAATCGCGTCTGGTTCAACGACGGTCACGGCCGCTTTCAAACCGGCGAGCAACGACTCGGCAGCGGCAAGTGCGAAGCGGTCGAACTTGTGGATCTCGACGCCGATCACGATCTCGACGTCGTGACCATCGCCGGCGGTTGGAACGACTCGCCACGAACGGTCTGGCTCAACGACGGCCAAGGCCGCTTCCAAAAAGGCCCGGCACTCGCCACCGGCAACACGCAGTCGCTGGTCAGCGGCGATCTCGACGGCGATGGGGATGCCGACGTCGTCTTCGGCAATCTCAATCACCCCGCCGAAATCTGGTTCAACCAATCGAACCAATCGACGATCCCGTGACGTGGCGGATAGCGCCGTGCGCCTAACGCTCAGGTTCAGCGGGCACGAGGAGAAGACTATGAGTTCAGATAACGCGCCAACGAGTGCTCCGCTGGAACCGCTTGTTGGGCGGCGGTGTGATTGTATTTTTTGCGATGAGCAATTCACTTCGATCGCTTCGCTGCGGGAACATTCTGCAACATGCCGCTCGCACCCGGCAGTGATTGCCTGCCAAGAATACCGAGAGGTCGCGGCAGTTGTGTGCATGGACGTGGACGTTCTGGATGAGGTGGCACGCGACACAACGCTGACGGCAGATGAATTGCGAGATCAGATTCGATTGGTTCACGAGCAGAAGGACGAGGCGACGAGCAAGCCAGAAGTTCGGAAGTCGCGATATGCTGCGGCGGCGATGATCTTCGGGTTGACCAGCGGAAACTGAGCCGCCCAACAGCCTGTTGAGAATCCCAAGTAGGGTGGGACCAGCTCGCATCGAGCGCTGGCCCACCAATTTCAATCGCTTTGATTCTTGGTGGGCCGGCGCGGCGAATCGCCGCTGGTCCCACTCTGCGTCGATTTTTCAACAGTCGTCTAGGCCGTGTTGACATTCTATTTGCGAAACTGGAGAGCGCTGGTAAACCACGTGAGTGGAATTTGCCTCAAGGAGGAGGAATGTCATGCGGCGGTTT